>NZ_JAYJJS010000007.1:0-192214 GCF_020181635.2 Mycobacterium zoologicum
TACCAGCACGGGCCACCCCGATGTCGGCATAACCGGAAGATCGGAGTAATGGGTTTAATGCCGACATCGGCATTAGGTGCATTTCATGCGGAATCTGCACACTGCGGTCTCGGCCAAGCATGCTCCAGCGGTGACGGCGGCGGTCAAGACGATCTTCGCTCACACCGACCCCGAGGAGGTGGCCGAGCAGCGGGACCGCGTCGCTGACACCCTGGCGGACAGTTTCCCGAAGGTCGCAGCAATGATGGGCGAGGCCAAGACCGATGTGCTGGCGTTCACCGCGTTCCCCAAGGCCCATTGGCAGAAGATTTGGTCGAACAATCCGATATCCGTTAACCGGCCCTCGGGGGACACGCGACTCGTTGCAGCGTGAGATTCCGGTCCGCCCGCGGCGCCGGGTCGATGCTGGGGGCAGGCGTTACGGGAAGGCGGGACGAGCATGGCTGTTCGTATGCGGGAGTGTGACGGTGAGTATCGGGTCGATGGCGACTGGGATGGTCTGGATGCGGCCAACGCATTCCTGGCACACCTGAGCGGTCGCGGTTTCAGCCCGGCCACGGTGCGCGCGTATGCATTTGATGTCGTGAATCTGGCGAGGTTCCTCAGCGAGCACGGTGTCGTGCTGGATGCAGTGGATGCGCCGCTGGTGTTCGACTGGATCGATTGGCAGGGAGTGCGCCGCCGCGGCCCTTCGGGTCACACGCAGCGGGCGCGCTCGGCCGCGGCGTCGACGGTCAACCGCCGGGTCGCGGCAATACGCGCGTTCTTCGAGTACCTGGTGATGACCGGGCGTCGTGGCGATAATCCGGTGCCATCGCCGCGCCGCGGCCAGGGACTGCGCCGCTCAGAGCGTGGTTTACTGGGCCACCTTGGTCCCGGAAGGGCCCGCACCGGTGGCAGGCTGGTGCGCCAACCGCGGCTGCTTCCCGAATCGCTGCCGGCCAGTGATATCGAGGACTTCCTTGCCACGCTGGGCACGCATCGGGATCGGGCGATGGTGCTGGCGATGCTGCTGGGCGGGTTGCGCTCAGCAGAGGTTCGTGGCCTGCTGCTGGCCGATGTGGACATGGGTCGGCGCCGGCTGCGGGTGATCGGCAAGGGCGGCAAGGAATGCCACCTGCCGGTGGATGCGGCGTTCTTCACCGAGGTCGCGGCCTATCTGCGGTGGGAACGCCCACCCGGGCTGGCGACACCGCAGTGCTTTGTGGTGCTGCGCGGTCCAACGACCGGCGCGCCGATCAGTGCGGCCGGGCTGCGCAGCCTGTTTCGCCGCCACCGGGAGCTCTCCGGGGCGACCCGGGTGCGTCCGCACCGTCTGCGGCATACCTACGGCACTGAATTGGCTTCGGCGGGAATCGATTTACTGACGTTGCGGGCGTTGATGGGACACGTCTCGCCGGAGACCACATCCCGCTACGTGCATCTCTCGGTCGAGCAGCTCGCCGCTGAATATGGTGCTGCCCGCGCGACGTTGGCGGGAGTACCACGATGACCGTGACCGCCGTGGGTGTTGACACCGATGCCCTGCTGGGTGACTACCTCGATTACGTCGCGGGTCTGGGTCTTGCTGAGCGGTCGGTCCGCGACCGGACCCGCATCGCACGCGAATTCGTGTCCCGCAACCCGAACCTTGCGCAGTGGATGGTTCTACCCGCTGCCCAGCGGGCCGCCGAACTACGGTCGAGCCGAGCGTGGCCCCTGGTGTGTTACGCGATCGGCACCGACCGAATCCGGCTCGATGTCGAGTTGGCCGCGATCAAGCAGCTGACCGGACTCGGCGCGGTGCTCGAAGCGCGGGACCCGGTCGGGTTCGCGACGATACGAGATGCGGGGCATCGGCTGGGCTGGACCAGCTCCTGGGTCGAAACCGTGCTCGGTGAATGCCTGGCGGTGGTACTGGCCTGCCGGGGAGGGCTGGTCGTCGACCTGACCGAGCAAGCGATCGAGGAGTTCGATGCCGCGCTGGCCGCCAGCTCGATCCCGCCCTCGTCGCGGCGTGCTTACCGGGCGCGATTGGCCAGCCTGCGCCAACTGCTGTTCGAGACCCGGGTACTCGACACCGCACCGCGGCGGCGAGCGTGGGCGCGCAGCCTTGAGCAGCGCTTCACCGACGTCGCGATAGCCGGACCTATCCGCGAGACCCTGCTGCGCTACATCCGTGTTCGTGCCGCGGTGCTGCGCCCGAAATCGGTGGAGTCGCTGATCAACGACCTGTTACCGTTCGCCGAATACCTCGCCGCCGACCATCCCGAGATCACCTGCTTGAGCTTGCTGGACCGGGCCTGCATCGAGGACTACCTGGTCTGGAACCGCACCCGCGGCTGGCGCGGGCAACGCGCCGCCGCCGGCGGCGGGCGCACCATCTCGACCGCGGTCGCACAATCGGCGGTGCTGAGCCTGCGCAACTTGCTCGATGACATCACCGGATGGGGCTGGCAGCAGGCACCACCGCGCCGGCTGGTTTTCGCTGCCGACGTCCCCAAATTGGATCAGCCGCTGCCGCGTGCACTGGCCCCCGACGCTGATACAGCGGTGATGAATGCCGTTGCCAGCCTCGATGATCCGTTTGCCCGCATTGGTTTGACCGTGCTGCGTGGTGCCGGGCTGCGAGTCGGCGAGCTACTCGACCTGGAACTGGGCAGCATCGTCGACTACGGGCCCGCCGGCACCTGGTTGAAGGTGCCGCTGGGCAAGCTGGCCACCGAACGCATGGTGCCGCTATCGGCAGCCACCATCGCCGCCCTGGATGAGTGGGCATCCCAACGCGGGTCGCACCGGCCGTTGGCCCATCCACGCACCGGGATGCTTACAGACTTCCTGTTCACCCACCATGGGCGCCGCCTCGGCTACACCCGATTGCGCAACGGGCTGCTGGCCGCTGCCCAAGCCGCCGGCCTGCGCGCACCCGACGGCAGCGTTCTCGTCATCACCCCTCACCAGCTGCGCCACACCTGGGCAACCGAACTCGCCAATGCCGGGATGAGCCTGCAAGCACTGATGGCACTGCTCGGGCATGTCACCCCACAGATGACGATCCGCTACGCCAGGCTGGCCTCACCGACTCTGAAGGCCGCCTACGACGAGGCGATGGGCAAGATGCGCCGCCAGTTCACCCTCACCCCGGTCGGCAAACCCATCCTGCCCGACAAGGTCGGCTGGCTGCATAGCGAGATGCTCAAAACCCGTGTTGCACACGGCTACTGCGCCCGCCACCCAGCCGCCGGCGCCTGCCCCTATGCCAACATCTGCGAAACCTGCGACAACTACATCACCGCCCCAGAATTCCGTGACGCCCTGACCGATCAACTTGTCGATGTCCAAGCCCTCAAAACCGACGCCGAGACCCGCGGCTGGACCGACGAAGCAGCCCGCCACGACCGCGTCGCGGACGCCCTCACTGACCACCTCCAACGCCTCAACCGCTGAACCCCCGACCACAACGGGTTGCCCTGCTCACGAGGGCCGGATAATCGAGCGGTTGAACAAGGAGATCAAACGCCGCGCCGATGTCGTGGAGATCTTCCCCAACCCGGCTTCGTTTCTGCGCCTGGCGACCGCGGTGGTCATCGAAGCCCACGACGAATGGCAAGTCACCCGGCGTTATCTCTCCGATGTCTCCATGGACGAACTACGGGGGGTCATCGCGAAGAAACACGCCGCGGAAGCACTTGCCAAACAACACCAAATCGCCTAGCGTTCAACATGACTCGTTGATCGCAACGCGTGAACCACGCCAGATCCGAAGTCCACCACTCAGCGGGACGCTATCCGATAGTGTCGACGGTGGCCGCTAATTCGCGCCGTGCGTAGGCGAGTAGGAAGTCTTCTTTGGTCGGGAAGTACCGGAAGAGCGTCCGCGCCGAAACCCCAGCTTCCTCGGCGATGTCTTCGATCGTGACACTGCGGAAGCCGCGGGTGGCGAACAGTGTGAGTGCGATTCGTTCGTACTCGTCAAACAGCGCGAGTCGCCGCCGCTGCCATCCCGAGATCCTCGGCATTTCCGACACCGGCACATTCTGCATCTTTCTCTCAGGTGTGCCTGCACCTCGTGCGGTGATCGTGTGGTCTCGGAGCATCAACGGGCATCAGGCACCGACCTGCGGGTCCAGCCTTGGCGCGGGTTGATGATGAATATGCACCCCGCTTTGCTGACCTGGTCAATGCCGAGGCACCTCGACTATGTGGCAGTCTTTTGCTGGCTGATGGCCGCTCGTCGTCGGGCCAAACGACGTGCTGATGGATCGTATCGCCGACTCACGCCGTTGGGTTTTCGTGCTGATTGCGCAGAGTGGCGCGGTTGATCTTTCCGGAAGGGTTGAGTGGCAGGGCGTCGACGTCATACCAGTAGGCCGGAACTTTGAAACCGGCCAGCCGCGTACGGAGAAGCGACCGTAGTTCGCCTTGGCTGGGTGGACGTTCGGGGTCGGCCGCGACAACGAACGCCGCCAGGTTCTCGCCGAGTCGTGCATCCGGGACCCCCACCACAGCCGCCGCCGCGACGGCGGGATGGGCAGTGAGGACGTTCTCGATTTCGAGCGGGTACACGTTCTCCCCACCCCGGATCACCATGTCGTGGCGTCGCCCTCGCAAGTGTACGTAGCCGTCAAAGTCGACTGCGCCCAAGTCGCCGGTATGCAGCCACCCGTCGGCATCATGCACCGAAAGATGCGTTGCCGCGGCCAGCAATTCACCGGTTCCCGATTCGTCCGGGTTGTCGACGCGTAACCGCAGTCCGGGGACCGGCCTGCCGACCGATCGCAGCAATTCGCTACGACCCGCAGCCACCCTTCGATGGTCCAGTGGTGACAGCGATGTGATGGGGCTGCCCTCCGTCTGGCCGAAGATGTTGACCATGTCCACGTCGGGCAGTGCGTCGAGAACCCGGCGCAGCGTTGTCGGAGAGATCGGAGATGCGCCGTAGATCAGAGTTCGTAACGAGACCGCATCGAGGAGATTTTCCGCCAGCAACATCTCGATCATCGACGGGACCAGCAGGCAGTGCGTCGCGCCCAGTCCGCGCAGACTCCGCCACCATTCGATAGAAAATCGCTGTGTGGCAATGACGGTAGCGCCGGCCTGTAGTGCGACCAGCGTATTGCCCAGCCCGCCGATATGATGCATCGGCGAGCCAGTTGCGTAGCGGTCATCCGGGCCGATGGCGATCAGTTCGCGCAATAACTCGGCCCGATTCTCAAGGACCGGGCCGGTGAACGGGACCGCCTTTGGCAACCCCGTCGTTCCCGACGTGTGTAGGTAGAACGCAGGTCCGGCAGGTGCCGACGCCAGCGGCGTGCCCGATAGCGGCAGGGTAGTTACCGCGATGACCCGCACACCCGTGACCTCGGCGACCGCATGCGCTGTCGCGAGGAACGCGGGCTCGGTCAGCAAGATCGACGAACCGGTGTTGCGTACCGCCGGTGCTAGTTCACCGGCAGTAAGTCGGGGACCGAGCGGAGCGAGTGGCTTTCCGACCGCAGCCCCGCCCAGCAGCAGTGCCAGTGCGTCGGCATTGGTTGTCAGCAATGCCGGCACGGAACAGTTGGTGGCGGGTGCTAGTTCGGTCAGGAAGTCGCTGGCACACACGGCTTTTCGGATCAATTCACGGCCGCTGACATCTGATGAGTCGTCAATCACCGCGGACCGGTCACTGTTGGCGTGCACCGCCACCATTTGCTGCAGCCAGGTCATGATGAGGTCAGCAATACCGTCGGCACCGTTCAGCCAGAATGCGTGCCAGTTGCTGCGGATGGCTGACCATGACGTCGTGACACGCGTCAAGAGGAATCACCGTTTGGACCTGACCCAGTGCCTCGATGCTCTTCTGCTGGGACCGAGCCGACAGCGCCCGATCTCGGGTGGTCAGAATCCATGTACGTGCCACGTCGTCAGGGAGACCGCTGCGGTCGACGCGCTCAGCGGGGATGCGTGCCGACTCGGCATGCAACCGTGACAACGTAAATTCGCGCTGCTCTCGAGTCATGCCATTGCAGAACGCGTACCTCGCGGCGAGCATCGGAACCTTCATCGGCTTGCCGATCCTCGCGGCGCGCCGCGCGAACCAGGCCAGTGGGCCGTCGAGAGTGTCCACGATCGCCAAGCCCTGCGGCGGAACGAACGCGCTCGCCAAGATCATCTCCCGAATCCGCGCCGAGCCGAGTTTGGTGACGACGCCGGGCACTGTCACCCCAGCCATCGAATGACCGACGATCACAATGTCACCGAGACCGGCGTCCTCGATATCGGCGACCACAGAATCCACCCACTCACCGATGGTGGCGGTCCACAGATTTCCTGGCTTACCGCCATGACCGGGGAGATCGACGATCAGCGTGCGCAGTTCCGGTGCTTGCCGCCGCAGCTCGGCAACCGTCGGATCCCAGCAGTCTCCGGCGTGTTCGCCGCCGTGGACGAGGACCAAGTCCGGCAGTGCCATGGCTGAGGCTCCTTCGATGGTCAGCGATGGATCAGTTGTGATGCCAGCGTGTCGACGTCGACGCGGAAGTCGCTGAGGCTTCGACTTGTCGGCTCGATGGTGATCCAGGTGACGCCGGCCTCCGCGTAGGTGGCGAGCTGCGGCCGTACCGCCGAGCAGAAGGCACCGCAGTCGCCGCCGGCCAGGAGGCTAGCTTCGAACGGAACGAACGACACGTCGGCCGGGCCGCGGCCCAGTTCGGCGCGCCGCTTGTTCACATCCACGATCCACTCGCCCAGCGTGCCAACATCTTCCAACGGTCGGGCGCGGGTTATGGTCGCCATCTCACCGGACGCCGCCATCGGCATCCAGCCATCGGCGACCTCGACAACCCGGCGCTGGGCGGCGGCGCTGTTTCCACCGATCCAGACGGGCGGGCCGCCCGGGGTCAGTGGCAACGGAAGGGCGATGTGGTCGCTCACCCCGAACTCCGGACCGCGGTGCTCATCGCCGATCCAGGTCGCCTTCCACGCGTCGATCGCCTCGTCCAGCAATGCGCCTCGGCGGCCGAAGTCGGCATGCAAAGCGTCGAATTCCGATTTGAGATAGCCCGCACCCGTACCCAACGTGAACCGACCGCCGGACAACAGATCCAGACTGGCAGCCGATTTGGCCGTCAGGTAGGGGCTGCGGTATCCCGACACCAGGATGTAGGTCATCACCTGGATGCGAGTGGTGGCGGCCGCAGCGAAACTCAGCGATACGAAGGGGTCGAACGCGTGGTGACCGCCCTGGGCCAGCCACTCTTTGTCGGGATACGGGTGCTCTGACATCGAAAAGCCCTCGAAGCCAGCTTGTTCCACCATTCTGGCGACGTCGGCGAGACTCGCTCCCTGGCTCCATTGAGGCCAGTGCTTGACCGCGCGCATCGGGAACATCAGGTTGTATCGCACAGGACTCCTATCGCAAGAGTGAACGGCTGATGACTTCCCGCTGTACTTCGCTGGCACCTTCACCGAGGCGTTTGACCCGCAGGTCGCGGAACCAGCGTTCTAGCGGGAGTTCGGTGGAAAGGCCTAACGCGCCATGGATCTGGATGCACCGGTCAAGTACTTGGTAGGCCACCTCGGTGCCGTACAGTTTGGCGATGGACGCGTCGGTGCGTATATCAGGGCGTGCCAGGTCGGCGTTCCACGCCGCCTGATACATCAGCAGCCGTGCGGCACGCAACTCGACTTCGCTGTTGACGAGCATCCACTGAATACCCTGCTTGTCAGCGAGCTTGCCGCCGAAGACTTCCCGCTCGCGGGCCCACTGACAGGCCTTCTCGAGCGCCAGTTGCGCGATACCGATCGGGCCGGCGGCGTAGATGATCCGGCCATGCACCAGGAAGTCACTTGCCATGGCGAATCCATGACCTTCTTCACCGATCAGCTGATCAGCCGAAATACGGACGTCGTCGAAGTGAAGCTCGTAGGGGGCAAATGAGGCCATCACTCCGATTCGATTGAAAGTGATTCCCGGCGTGTCTTTTTCGACGATGAAGCACGAGATCCCGCTGCGGCCCTCGCCGGTACGGGCGTACACCACACCCCAGTCGGCGCCCGGGGCGTGCGAAATCCACATCTTCGAGCCGTTGAGCACATATGCATCGCCGTCTCGCACAGCCTTGAGCTGGATCGCCCGCGCCGGATCGGATCCGCCGGACGCCTCGGTGATCGCGGTGTACGCCTTGGTCATCGTGCCGTCGATGATGGGGCGAGCGTACTTGTCGAACTGCTCGGGTGACGCCTTGAACATGACGTTGGGGGGGTTTCCGCCGAACGCGCCGAGCGCCGGGAAGAATGCCCCCATCCGGCATTTGGATGCCTCCTCGGCGACGACGACCTGACCGAGGACGCTCAGGCCGGCACCGCCGAATTCCTCGGGGGTCTGTAGTGCCCACAGTCCGAGCTCGCGCGCCTTGGCCTGCAGTTCGACGAGGTGTTCGCGCGGCAGGCCGACGGTGTCGTGCTCGAGCTTCTCCTCAACGGGATGAACGTGTGCCGTCATGAACCGCCGCACAGTGTCGCGCAGCATGACCAGCTCGTCCGGAAGCTGCCAGGCTCCCGTCGTTCCGGGTTCCGGGCGGGTCATCTATGCCCGCTGCGCCGCGCCGGCCCGGTGTTGGCGGGCGTTCTCGAGCTGCGGAACGTGGTTGGCCTCGTACTGCTCGATCCAGTCCTTCGGCAGCTTGCCCCACGCCTCGCCGATCCGCAGCCGTTGCGCAGAGCTGAACACTTCGGCGGCCACCACGTCGCCGACGAATATAGTGTTCTCGTCGTTGTCGAGCGTGCCGGTGATCCGGCATTCCACATAACTGTGTGCATCCAGCAGGATCGGAGCGCCGGTGACGCCCGGCTTGGTCCGCAGCTTTGAGATCTTGTCGCCGTCGCGGCCCGAGCTACCGCCGAGGGTCATCAGGATCTCGAGCGATTTGTCGATCTCATCGGGGCCTGCCGACAGCATGTGCATCGCGAAAACCCCTGAATTCAGCAGCATGTCATGGGTCCTGTTGTACTTGGTCAGGCTGACGGTCGCTCGCGGCAACTCCGGCACAATGCTGGCGGAGCCGGCCGACAGTGACATCAGTCCGTTGGCGATGCCGTTGTCGGTCGTGGTGACGGCGACCGGAAAGGGTCGCAGGCCGGCCAGCACGTTGTTGGCCGCATCGATGTCGAAGCTCATGGTGTTCTCCCTGGTTGTCTTCACGCTCATCCGAGCGTGAATGGATCACGGGTTGCCCCGGACAGCTCCACCCACACCGCTTTGGTCTCGGTGAAATCTTTGATCGCCTCGATGCCGTTCTCACGGCCGATGCCGCTGTGCCCGATGCCGCCGAATGGCACATGGGGTGCGACAACGCGGTATGCGTTGACCCACACGGTCCCCGCTCGTAGCTTGGCCGCCACCCGGTGGGCACGGTGGACGTCTTTGGTCCATACCGCCCCGGCGAGGCCGAACTCGGTGGCGTTTGCCGCGGCGACGGCTTCGTCCTCGTCGCGGAAGGTCATCACGGTGAGCACCGGGCCGAAGATCTCCTCGGCGACCGCCCGCATCGACGGGTTCACCCCGGTGAGCACGGTGGGTTTGACGAAGTAACCCCCGAGGTCGCTGGCGGGGTCGCCGCCGTAGGCAATCGTTGCGCCCTGCTCGCGCGCGGAAGCGAAATGCGACAGCACCTTTTCGTACTGGGGTGCATTGGCCACCGGGCCCATTTCGGTGCTGGGATCTTTCGGGTCGCCCAGTTTGATCGTTGATGTCCGCGCGACGATCTTGTCCACCAATGCATCGGCCACGTCCTCGTGCACCAGCAGGCGCGACCCGGCCAGGCAGGTCTGGCCGGTGGCGGCGAATACGCCCGCGATCACACCGTTGGCCGCCGCACCGAGGTCGGCGTCATCGAAGACCACCTGCGCCGACTTGCCGCCCAGTTCCAGGCTGAACCGCGTCATATTCTCGATCGCGGCTTTGCCGACCTGAATGCCGGTCGCGGTCGAGCCGGTGAACGCGATCTTGTCCACGCCCGGGTGCGCCGCCAGTGCCGCACCCGTCTCGGGCCCCCATCCGGTGACGACGTTGATCACCCCGGGCGGGAAGCCCGCCTCGGCGAACAACGTCGCGAACGCCAGCGTCGAGGCCGGTGTGTGGTCACTGGGCTTGACGACGAATGTGCAGCCCGCCGCCAGGCCGGCCGCCAGTTTCCAGGTCAGTAGCAACAGCGGCGAGTTCCACGGCGTGATCGCGCCGACGACTCCGACCGGTTCGTGGCGAGAGTAGACGAGGTAGTTCGGCTTGTCGGTTGGAATCACCTCGCCCTGGAGCTTGTCGGCCAAGCCCGCATAGTAGAAGTAGTAGTCGGGCAGTGAGCGCATCTGACCGACCATCTCGCGCACCAGTTTTCCGCCGTCGCGCACCTCCAGTTCGGCCAGGAACTCGGCTTCACGCGCGATGATTTCGCCGAGCCGCCACAGCAGCTTGCCGCGAGCGGTGGCGGTGAGCTGACCCCACGGCCCGTTCAGAGCAGCCCGTGCGGCAGCCACCGCGCGGTCGATGTCGTCGGTGCCCCCGTCGGGGACCCTGGCCCAAGGACGGCCGGTGAACGGATCAACGCTGTCGTAGGTCGCACCGGAGGCGGCAGCGCTCTGCTCGCCGCCGATCAGCAAGGTGAAGGCAGTCAGTTCTTCGGCCGCGGCGTCAGTCATCGTCGTCCTCAACGCGTCCGTGCAGGCTTCTTATTGGTGCGCGAGTCAGTACGCCCGTCGCCGGCATTGCCGAGATGCGTATAGGACATACCGTGCCGCGCCGCGACCGTCGGCGGCAGGTCGCGGGCCTCCCACATCGCGCGCACCGTGCCCTGGATGCCCGCGGGCCGCCGGGACGCGATTTCACAGGCGAGTTCAATTGCCCGGAAACGCAACTGGTCATCGGGCACGATCTCGGTGACCAGGCCGATCCGTAACGCGGTCTGAGCGGTCAGCCGTTCCTCGCTGCCGAGCAGCGCCCACCGCATCACTTCGCCGTAGGGCACACCGAGTGCCAGCATGCCCATCGGCTCCAGCGCCGAGACGATCCCGGCATTGGTGTGCGGGTCGAAGAAGGTGGCGGATTCGCTGCAGATGGCGAAGTCGCATTCGTTGACGAAATACATTGCACCGCCGGCGACGATCCCGTGCAGCGCCGCAATCACCGGCTTCCACACCTGGTGCTTCTTCGGGCCGAGGACGGCGCCGGGATCCTCCTGGTTGAAGATCGGCTGATGGGTCCACCAGGTGCCCTCGGAGACGTCGATACCGGTGCAGAACGCGCGGTCGCCATTGGCACGCAGCACCGCGACGTGAATGTCGTTGTCCTCGCGAACCGTTGCCCACACCGCGGTGAGTTCGTCAGCCATCCGCTTGTTGAAACTGTTCAGTTTCTCCGGCCGGTTCAGCGTCACCGTGGCGACGTGTTCGCTTACCTCGAATTCGATGGTGGTCGGGTTGCTCAGGTCGATCATGGGCGCTCCTTGCTCGGGCCGGTTGCCGCTGGCACACTCGCCGCCATTTCGCTCACCTGAACCAACTGGTTTGCGATCTCACGTTTGAGGATCTTGCCCGCCGGCCCCAACGGGAATTCGGTGCGGTATTCGAACCGGCGGGGTTGCTTGTAGCCGGCCAACTCCGCCCTGCAGAGCACGGTCAATTCGGCGGTAAGTTCGTCCAGATCGGTGATATGGGACTTGGGGATCACCACCGCGATGGGCGTCTCACCCCACTCCGGGTGCGGCACCCCCACCACCGCGACCAGGTCGGCACCTGGGTGCTGTGCGATGACCCGTTCGATCTCGGCGGGGTAGACGTTGAATCCGCCGGAGATGATCATGTCTGTCTTGCGGCCAGTGATGTGCAGGTAGTTCTCGGCATCGAGGTAACCGAGATCGCCGGTGCGCAATCCGTCGGGCCGGAACGTCTCGGCGGTCCGCTCAGGCCGGTTCCAGTACCCGATCGCGTTGGCCGGGCTGACGATGACGATTTCGCCGACCTCGCCGATGCGCGCGTCGTTGCCGTCGGCTCCCTCTTCGGTGGACATGACGCGGATCGAGCACATCGGGGTCTCCTGGCCACAGGAGGTGGCGATCGACGTCTTGCCGTCAACGATGTCGCGATGGTCCTGGGGCGTCAGTATGGTGGCCTGCCCTCCGCACTCGGTCAGCCCATAGCGTTGCTGCAGATCGCAGCCGAGCAGATCCATCGCCTTGCGTGCCAGTCCGGGCGGTACCGGCGCCGAGCCGTAGGAGATCCGGCGCAGGCTCGACATGTCGCGACGCGGACCGTCTTCCAGAATGGCCAGCGTGCGGTGCAGCATGGTCGGGATGAAGGTGGTGAAAGTTATTCTGCTTCGCTCGATCTCGTCGATCACGGCCTGGGGATCGAACCGTTGGTGGATCACCATGGTCTGGCCGAGGTAGAGCCACGACACGGTGCGCACCATGCCGCCAGCGGTGAAAAACGGGGTTGTCGCCAGCATGACGTCGGAACGGTTGGCCTCCGTGACCAGGTTAGTGTCGGCGGCTTGGTAGAGCAGCCCGCGGTGAGTGTGCATCACGCCCTTGGCCCGACCGGTGGTCCCGCTGGTGTACAGGATGACCGCGGTGTCGTCGGGGGAGATGCCCTTCGGCGGCACACTCTGCCTGGCATGTGCCAACGCGGTGTCGTAGTCGGTGATGAGGTCGTTGTCGCCGATCGTTTTCTGCGTGCCAATGCCGAGTAGGACGGCCAACTCCGCCAATTCGCCGACGAACTTCACGACGTGGTCGGCGTGGATGATCGCCGCACGTGCCCCGGAGTCATCACGGACGTGGGCGACCTCGTCGGGTGCGAGTCGGATGTTGACCGGGACTGCCACGAGTCCGGCCTTGGCCAGTCCGAACGAGATCTCTGGCCACTCAATGCAGTTGCGGGCGATCACCATCACCCGGTCGCCGCGGTTCAGGCCCCTGTCGGTCATGAAGTTGGCCAGCCGTCGGGCGCGTGCGTCCACCTGCGACCAGGTGTGCATCCGATCGGCATCGACGAGTGCCCGCTTGTTGGGGTACCGGCGCGCGTTATTAGTCGCAATGTCTCCGATAAGCATGACGGTCAGACCAGGAAGGAGAGGGTGTCGAGCGGCCCGCCTGCGTCGATCAGGTGCACGATCTTGCGGACCAGACTCAGGCCGTTATCGGACCGACGTATCGTGTGGATGACGCGTCCGGCCCAAAATCGTTGATGCAAGCGGTATTCGAAGATAGCGAAGTTGGACTCGACCGTGACGGTGTCGATGCTCTGGTCGACGACCTCGCTGTTGGAGATCACGCGGCGCATTACCGACGGTGGCGTTTGGGAATGCCGATTTCCGGTGTTGAGTTGGGCTATCCGGCTTTTGATCCGGCGCCGATTGTCATTGACGTAGGCCAGCTTCATACGTGGGTCATCGTCCGGGTGCATGGGAACCCGGTACTGCACGCTGTCGTCGTCATTGGCCCACAGCGCTTCCCACTCGGAGTAGCGACCCTCGTCGGCGAGACGAGCCTCGAGGTAGAGAAAAGACATGACGTCGGGCTCGGGCAGCGCCCGCAGCACCGGATGGGCTTCCGACTGGGCTTCCACACTCATCCGTTACGCCTTCCCGCCGACGACCGCAGCCCACTGCGAGTAGAAACCCCGCTGGGGTGTCTCGGCACTCTTGTCCCGGTTGATGATTCCGGTTTCATCCGTTATGTCGCTTTCCATGCCTCGCGATAGCACCAGCCAGTCTGAAAGCTTTGCGGCGAGCCCGGCCTGGTTGCGCATGCCGATCTCGCCATCGTCGGCGATCAGGAACCCCGCCGGCCCCATCGCGCCTTCGGAACGCCGCATCGTGCGATCGTTGAGATCGTCCTGGCCGGGTATCAATACCGGGGTGGTGTAGGCGATAGTGCGGTCGGTTGCCTGTGGCTCGACGAACATCACGTTCATCTCCGCCAGGAATAGGTTGGGCCATATCAGGGTGTGCGGAGGACCGACCACCAGCGCGTCGTGTGCCTGATCAGGTCCGTAAGCCTGCTCCAGGGCCTCGACATACCCGGCGAGCTTGGCGCGGGGAATGCGTCCGTACCAGACGAATTCCTCGTCCAATTTGCGGTATTCGTTGCTGTAGTCGATCTCGGAGTGTCCATTTCCGATATCGCGGACGAGTACGTCGACTTTGGTCGGAACGTGCGATACCTTGGCCGGCTTGACCGCTTCATAGACCGATGCGTGGGTGAACAGGGCGTGGTATCCGTCAACATTGTTCTCGACCACCATCTTCCAGTTGGCGTGGTGGAGATGCTTCATCCAGTTCGCCCGCAGATCGATCTTGCGGGTCGGCGACAGGTTGAGTAGCCGGTCGATGGCATGGGTCGACTTACCGAGGTGTTCGGTCAGTGAGATGCCGTCGGCTGCCAGCGAAGCGAAGATGAATCCGCCGTAGCTGTCGACGCGGGGTGCGGGGACGAGGCCGAGTTCGGACCGCACCTGGTTGAATTGGGCGCCGTAGCCCTCGCGCATCGGAACACCCTGCAGCGCACCGTTGTTGCCAAATGTCCAGCCGTGGTACGGGCAACGGAACGAGTTGGCGTTACCTTTCTCGGCATTGCACAACTTGTTGGCACGGTGGGTGCAGCGGTTCATCAGCACCCGCACGATGCCGTCCTTGCTGCGTACCACCACGACCGGGTTATGACCGATCATCCGGGTCAGGTAGTCGCCGCGCTCGCTGACTTCGCTCTCGTGCGCAACGTAGACCCAGCCCGTCGTGAAGATGGTGTCCATTTCGCGGCGGAAGATCTCGGGCGAGGTGTACACCGACCCGTGCACACGGGCGGTCTGCACCACCGTGGTGACATCGAAATCGTCAGGTGTATCGACCGTAATCGGGTTTTCCGTAATCGTCACTTTGGGTCCTCCAGAATCTCGATGGCGGGAAGTGCAACGTCGGCGAGGCGGCGGAACCCGACGCGAACGCGCTCGCCAATGCCGGGTGCTGAACCGGGCGCGGTGAGGGTCATCACGATCCGGTGCCCACTGTCCAGTTCGACGTCGACGATCGGGTAAGGCTCTGTGGCACGCACCAGTCCCCGCTCGCGGCGGTGCATCAGGGTCGCGGCGTGCACGACGCCGTACGGTTCGACTGTGCTCCACTGACGTTCCGTGCTGTCGCACCCGTCGCAGACCTGCTGCTCGAGCTCGAGCGCCAAGGCGCAGGAGGTGCAGAACGGCAGCGCCAGCTCACCGCGTGCGGCGGCATCGTAGAGCGGGCGAATCGCATCCAGGTAGACCGCGGGAGCCAGGGCCGGTTCCAACAGCCAGTCCTGTCCGGTGACATCGGGGACGACCGTCATGCTGCTCGCTCCAGCACCAGGGCGGCGTGATGGTCTATCCGACCGCCGATACCGCCAACCAGGGCGATGGTCGCGTCGGGAACCTGACGGTCACCGCCGGTTCCGCGTAATTGGATCACAGCCTCGGCAAGGGGCGTCATGCCCTGCAGGTAGAAACCGGACAGCTGACCACCACCGGTGTTGGTCGGCAGCTTCCCGCCCGGGCCGGTCTGACCGTCTCGGACGAAGGCTCCTGCGGGCAGGTCACCGGTAAGCCGGTACTCATCGAGCAACGCCAGGGTGACGATGGAGAACGGGTCGTAGAGCTCGGCGATGTCGAGGTCGGCCCGAGTGACGCCGGCTTCCTGCAGTGCATCTTCCACGGCGCGACAGCCGCCGCCGAACCACGACTCCGCTCCGGCGCGGCGGCGACGCACCGGATGATTGCGACCAGTACCGCGGATCGCGAGCCGCGTGGAGCCGACCGATTCTTGACCGGTGAGCACGACGGCGACCGCGCCGTTGACCGGTCGCGCGCAATCCAGCCGGCGCAACGGCTCGGCGACCATCGGGCTCGCGGCGTAGCCCTCGTCATCAAGTGGTTCGCGGTTGACGGCGTCGGGATTTCCCGTCGCCCAGCGCCGCGCCGTGGTCGCCACTGCACAGAGCGCGTCGGCGCTGGTTCCGGTGATGTGCAGCCAACGCTGGGCCAGCAGCGCGTAGGTCGGCACCGAACCCAACAGGCCGGAAGCTCGCTCCAGCCCGCGCAGCCCGGTATTGCCGCCGCTGTGCGCGTACGCCGAGCCTGCCCCCTTGCCTTCGACCAGCGGTGCGTCGGCGAACACGCACACGACCGTTAACGCCTCACCGGACGCGATGGCGTGCCGGGCGCGCTGGATCATCGCGATCGTGGTCGCGCCTTTGATCTCGACGTGCTCGAGCAGGCGCAAGTCTGCAAAGCCGCCCTGAGCGGCGAAGCCGACGCCCAACCGATCAGGGCGCACACCCTGGGATGAACCCACCAGCAGCCCGTCGACCTCTGCGTGCACGATGCCTGCGTCGGCAAGCGCAGCGGCGGTCGCCTGGCAGGCCAGCTCAAGCGGAGTCGCGCCGGGCCGCAGCGACATGGCGGTCATCCCGAGCCCGACAAGAGCGACACGTGGCGGGGTCACGACCCCTCACCGCCGCGGGGCTGACGGTCGGCTCGGTAGTCGCCCACTCGCAGCCAGTCCTCCCGGTCCTCCGGGGTGGCCAGCGTGAAGCTCGACAACTCCAGCGGACACAAGAAGATTTGGCCGCCGCTTTCGAGGTCCTCGATCAGCAGTCGGGGACCGTTGCCGCTGATGTCCAGCGACAACCGTACGGCCGCGAACTCGTTGACCAAGTCCGCGAGCGCTCGGCGTCCTGCTGTGGAGCTGCTCACCCTCCCAGTATTACCGCATAGGACTGTCAGAATCAATAAGTCATGCGGGAGGGAGAGCTGTTGGCGTTGAGCGATGCGGTGCAGTCGTTGCGTTCTCTACATGCGAACATGCAGACTAGAGGAATCGGGCAACGACCGACGGTGGCCGGTGTCGATAGGCGACATCAGTGTCAGAAATTTGGGTCGACAGGATGTGTTGAGAGAGGTCAAGATGAGCACAACGGCAGCGTCGCAGGCGCCGGCGATCGATACCGAGGACTACCGCAGTATCTGGATGTATCTGAAGGAGATCGCGTTCCGGCAGGGTTACGTCGATATCGAGGTCAACGGCGCTCCGGTGCGCACCCGGTACGCCGAGGCGGGATCGCCCGATAAGCCGGCGGCAATACTCCTGCACGGAACCGGTGGACATTGGGAGACGTTCGCGCCCAACCTGGCCGCACTGTCCGAGCACTTCCACTGCGTGGCCATCGACATGATCGGGAACGGCTTCTCTGACAAGCCCGACTTCGATTACGAGGTCCCCGTTTATGTCGAGCATGTGCTCAGGGTGATGGACCACTTCGGCATGGCGCAGGCGAACTTCGTTGCGATGTCGCTCGGCGCTTGGGTCGCCGCGACGATCGCGGTATCCCACCCGGACCGGGTATCGAAGGTGATCCTGATGTCGCCGGCGGGTAAGGAGGCTGCCGCCGCGAACATGGCGCGGATTCGGGCCGAACGCACCAAGGCCGTCAACGAACCCAGCTGGGACTCGTTGCACGCGGTGTTTGCCCACTTGATCGCCGACGAGGCGAACCGGCTGCCCGACCTCATCGGGCTACGACAGGCGATCTACCAGCGGGACGACACCAGAGAAACGATCGATCATCTACTGATCTTGCAAGATGCCGAGGCCCGCGATCGCAACCTGATTCCCGAATCAGACTGGACGACGATCGCCGCGCCGGTCATGGTCGTCGCGTCGGGCCGCGACCACGGTGTCTATCAGGAGACGGCCACCTCGGTTGCCAAACTGATCCCGCACGCGGAGGTCTTTGAGATGCCGAATGTGCGGCACTGGCCGCATTTCGAGGATCCCGAATTGTTCAATCCAGCCGCCGTAGCGTTCCTCACCAAGTGAGACTGTGTCGATGAGCCGGCCGAGCCCCGACGAGATAGACGACATCGCGCGACGCCTGTACACGGCTGAGCGGACCCGCACGCCGATCCGGCAGTTGTCCCTGGACTATCCGGAGATGACCATCGACGACGCCTACGCGGTGCAGCGGGCGTTGGTGGACCTCAAGGTCGCCGACGGACGGGTGCTCAAGGGGCGCAAGATCGGTCTGACTTCCAAGGTGATGCAACGTGCGGTGTCCATCGACGAGCCGGACTACGGCGCGCTTTTCGACGACATGTTCGTCGAAGACGGCGGACGGGTACCGGCAGGCCGCTTCATTCGCCCCCGCGTCGAAGTGGAGTTGGCGTTCGTGCTCGGTGAGACTTTGCGTGGACCGGACGTGACGCTGTTCGACGTGCTGCGGGCCGCCGATTTCGTCACCCCCGCATTGGAGATCCTCGATGCCCGCGTACAGATGTCCGACCCTGATACGGGTCATCTGCGCACCATCGTCGATACCATCGCCGATAATGCCGCCGACGCGGGGCTGGTGCTCGGCGGGCGGGTGTTCCGGCCGCTCGACGTCGACCTGCGTTGGGTGGCGGCACTGCTGTCACGCAACGGCACCATTGAGGAGTCAGGAGTGGCCGCCGCGGTGCTCAACCACCCCGGCAACGGCGTGGCATGGTTGGCGAACAGGCTTGCTCCGCATGGGGTTTCGCTACAACGTGGTGAGGTGATTCTGTCCGGTTCGTTCACCAAGCCGGTGTTCGCCGAACCGGGGGACACCTTCGTCGCCGACTACGGCCCGCTCGGCACTGTTTCGGTGGTATTCGACCGCGAGGCCGCGGCATGACCACCCGATGGACGCAGCGTATCGCCGGCGAGCGTCCCCGGTTCGGTATGTGGATCGCCTCGGGTAGCGGCTACGTCGCCGAGATCTGCGCCGGGTCGGGCATCGACTGGGTGTTGTTGGACCAGGAGCACGCGCCCAACGACACCCGCAGCATCCTGGAGCAACTGCAGGTGCTGGCCGGCTACCCCGACGTCGACGTGGTGGTGCGTCCGCCTGCGGCCGACCCCGTGGCGATCAAGCAACTCCTCGACATCGGGGCGCACAACATCATCGTCCCGATGATCGACAGCCCCGAAGAGGCCGCCGCGGCGGTGGCCGCCACCCGCTATCCCCCGGCGGGGATCCGCGGGGTCGGCAGCGCCTTGGCCCGCGCATCCCGGTGGAACCGCATATCGGACTACCTCGCCACCGCGGACGCGTCGGTGTCGCTGACCGTTCAGGTGGAGACGGTGGCGGGTCTGGATCGACTGGCGGCGATCACCGAAGTCGATGGGGTGGACGCGGTGTTTATCGGCCCGGCCGACCTGGCCGCTTCGATGGGCAGACTGGGCCAGCCCGAACATCCGGATGTGGTGAGCGCGATCGAGAACGCTCTGGCGACGATCGTCGCGCACGGCAAGAGTGCCGGCGTGAACGCGTTCAACGAGACGAACGCGCGGCGATATGTGGCCGCAGGGGCGAGCTTTGTCCTTGTCGGCGCCGATGTGGCCCTGCTGGCCCGGGGCGCTGAGCAATTGGCCACCCGATACCGGCAGCCGGCGCGATAACAAGAATTCTGACGGTAGTGTCACCATCGTGAATCTCGCTCGATTCAACCGCATCTCATCAGGGTCAACGGTCAGAATTGGCGTCCTGTCCCTGAATCCGAGGCGTGCAGTGCGCGGGTGAACTTTATTTCTGACTGTCTTGTCACCTATACTCAACGGCTATGGACCTGGACTTCACTCCTGACCAGATCGACTTCCGTGATCAGGTCCGAACGTGGCTGGATGAGAACAAGCCCACCGAACCGCGGCCGCGGGACGATGCCGGCATCCGCGAGTACGACCTGGCCTGGCAGCGGACCCAGTGGGAGGGTGGCTGGGCCGGCATCGCCTGGCCGACCGAGTACGGAGGCAGGGGACTGACCCTGTTGCAGCAGTTGATCTGGTACGAGGAGTACGCCGCCCGCGGTTTTCCGGGCATTGACGCGTGCTTCGTCGGCCTCTCCCATGCCGGACCGACCCTGATCACCCGCGCCACCGATGAACAGAAGTCGTTTCATCTGCCGAAAATCCTGCGCGGTGAGGTGATTTGGTGCCAAGGCTTCTCCGAGCCGGACGCCGGGTCGGACCTGGCGGCGCTGCGCGCCAAGGCGGTCATCGACGGTGACGAACTCGTCGTCTCGGGGCAGAAGGTGTGGACGAGTTTCGCCACGCTCGCCGATTACCAGGAGTTGCTGGTGCGCACCGACAACACCGGCAGCAAACACACCGGGATCACCTGGGTCATCTGCGATATGGCGACACCCGGGATCGATATCCGCCCGATCGAGACCATCGAGGGTGGCTCCGAGTTCTGCGAAGTGTTCTACGACGACGTCCGCATCCCGCTGGCGAATGTGGTCGGCGACATCGGCAACGGTTGGTCGGTCGCGATGGCGACCCTGTCGTTCGAGCGGGGCACCGCCTTCACCGCTCACCAGGTGCGGCTGGCCAAGATCATCGAAGACCTCATCGACTACTCCCGGGATCATGTCGGCCCGGACGGTCGTCGTCCGGCCATCGCCGACGACGAGATCGCGCGGCGGTTGGCCCGAGCCCGGGCATCGGTCGCCTCGCTGCGGGCACTGACCTACACCAATATCTGTGAGGCGATGAAGACCGAAACCCCCGGCCCGCGGGGCTCGATCGTGAAACTGATGTACGCCGAGTTGGCCAAGGAGATCGGCAAGCTGGCCATGGACATCCTCGGCCCCGGGGCGATCCGGGGCTCGTCGCGATGGGATCCCGACGGTTGGGTGGGCTATTACTACTACGCGTTCTCGCAGTCCGTTGGTGGTGGCACCTCGGAAATCCAACGCAACATCATCGGCGAACGCGTGTTGGGACTACCTCGATGAACAGAGCCGGGAGTACTTCGTGAATCTGCTGCCTGACGCCGAACAGCTTGAAATCATCGCGGCCGCAAGCGACTTTCTCACCGAGCGGATGCCGGTGGAACGCATCCGCTCCAGCCGTGGCGCAGAATCTTCGATCCCGCAGAGCGTTTGGCTTGAAGGTGCGGAGCTCGGACTGCTGACGTTGGCGCTACCAGAAGAGCTCGGCGGGTCGGGCCGCAACATCGACGACGAGGTGTTGCTGCACGTGGAACTGGGCCGGCGGCTTGCCCCGGGGCCGTTCCTGGCCGCCACGCTCGCCGCCCGAGTCGCGGCCCGATGCGGCGATCTCGAACTGGCTGAGCAGATCGGCACCGGCAAAGCCATGGTCGCGCTGGCGGTATTGCGCGGTAACGGCGAGATCCGCCCGGTCAAGGGCACATTCGATCTGTTGGAGCCCGCTGGGGCAAGCTATGCGCTGGTGCTTGCGCGCAGCGGTGCCGCGCTGGTCGACATCGCCGAGTTCGGTGAACCCGTCGTCGTCGAATCCGCCGATCCTGGCACTCGGATAGCGTCGGCGACAGTGCAGTCCGCGCAACCGCTGCATTGGTTGGCCTCCGACGAGGACTGGGTTTGGGGACGCGCCATGGTGCTGTCGGCGGCGTTCCTCACCGGACTGGCCACCGCGGCCACCGCCCTGGCCACCGAGCATGCCAAGACGAGGGTGCAGTTCGGCAAGCCGATCGGCGTTCACCAGGCCATCAAACACAGCTGCGTCAACATGGAACTCGCCGCCGAGGCCGCCCACGCGCAAACCCTGTTCGCGGCAATAGCATTGGACAGTGGCCGAGACGACGCCTTGCTTCAAGTGCTGTCGGCGGTCGCGGTGGCGGGGTCGGCGGCGGTCGACAACGCCGCCGCCGGTATCCAGGTTTTCGGCGGGATGGGATACACCTTCGAAAGCGACATGCATCTGTATCTCAAACGCGCGCAAGTGTTTCGTCACCTGTTCGCCGAGCCCACCGACGTATTGGCCGAACTGCTGGCCCAGGAACGCGCGCAGTGAGCGGGGCAGTCGCGGTCGCCGGCGTCGCACTCTCGGACGTCGGCCGTGTTGACGACAAAGGTCCGTACGAGCTGATCGCCCAGGCCAGTCGGCGGGCCCTGGCGGACGCGGGCTTGTCACCCGGCGACGTCGACGGCCTGGCGTCGACCGGGCAGGGCACGCTGCCGCCGGTCGATGTCGGCGAATACCTGGGGCTACGGCCACGGTGGGTGGACTCGACAGCTGTGGGCGGCGCGGCTTGGGAGGTGATGGCCTCGCACGCCGTCGACGCCATCACCGCGGGCCACGCCGACGTCGTCCTGCTCACCTACGGTTCCACGGCTCGGTCGGATCTTCGGAAAGGACTGCGCGGAGCGAGCATCAACTGGGGTGCGCGTGGACCGCTGCAGTGGGAGGCGCCCTACGGGCACACCTTGATCTCCAAGTACGCCATGGCGGCCCGGCGGCATATGCATCAGTACGGCACCACCATCGAGCAACTCGCCGAGGTCGCCGTCTCGGCTCGGTTCAATGCCGCCGACAACCCCGAGGCGTACTACCGCGACCCCATCACGATCGACGATGTGCTCGCCGGCCCGATGATCGCGGACCCATTCACCAAGCTGCACTGCTGTATCCGCAGCGACGGTGGCGCCGCCGTCGTGCTGGTGAACGCCGATAGAGCCAAAGACCTGCGATCGGCCCCGGTGTGGGTGCTGGGCGCCGCCGAAACCACTTCGCACATGTTGACCTCGCAGTGGGACGACATGACCGTCGGCCCAGCGTCCGTCAGCGGACCGCTGGCATTCGCGCGCGCCGGAGTGCGGCCCGCCGACGTCGACGTCGCAGAACTCTACGATGCGTTCACCTACATGCTGCTGTTGACCTTGGAAGATCTCGGTTTCTGCCCGAAGGGGGAGGGCGGCCGCTTCGTCGAGAACGGAACATTGCGTCTGGGAGGGGAACTGCCGACCAACACCGACGGCGGTGGGCTGTCGGCCTGCCACCCCGGCCAGCGCGGCCTTTTCCTACTGGTCGAGGCGGTTCGTCAGCTGCGCGGCGAATGCGGACCGCGTCAGGTCCCCGATGCGAAGATCGCCTGTGTCAGCGGAACCGGCGGCTGGTTCTGTTCCAGCGGCACGATGATTCTCGGTAGCGAGGAGCCGTAGTGGCACATCCGCCACTGCACAAGGTGTTTGGCGACACCCGAGCGCTGTTGGAGGCCGCTGCCGCGATCTATGGTGACCGGGAAGCCTATGTCGAACCGGGTGGGCGGATGACCTTCGCCGAATGGGTCGACCGGGCACGTGGCGTCGCTGTTCAATTCGCCGAGCTGGGTGTTGGCAAAGGCGACGTGGTGGTGTTGTGGCTGCCATCGGGGATCGACTACGCCACGTGTTATGCCGCGGCCGCGATGATCGGTGCCATCACGACCGGGCTGAATCCTCGGCTGGGTTTCCGCGAGATTGACGCCGTGATCGCCCGAGCTGAACCTTCGTTGATAGTGGCTGATCCGGCGCTCGGTGATCTTCCGGCGGGCGGATGCCCGGTTCTGCTGCGGGGATCGCTCCGCTGGGCTCCGCCGGCCGCCGATGCAGTCCCGGAAACGACGCTAGATCAACATGATCCGGTCGCCATTCTTTTCAGCAGTGGCACGACCGGGACGCCGAAAGGGGCCGTGTTCGATGCGGCCGGAATGCAGGCCGGCGCATTAGCGGCCGGTGTGATGAGCGCGCCGTATGACCGGCGACTCACGTCGACGCCGTTTTCGCATGCGGGCTACATGTTCAAGCTGTGGGACCAGCTGGTTTGGGGCACCACGCTGGTGATTCCACCGGTGCCGTGGTCGGCAACGGGAATGTTCGACATCCTGCGTACCGAGCGGGTCACCGTGGCCGGAGCGGTGCCGACACAGTGGGCAAAGCTGCTCGAGGTCGACGGTGTGTGCCCGGAGGCATTGTCACACTTGCGGGTTGGAGTCGTGGCGACCGCGCCGGCCTCGCCGGAGTTGGTGCGCCGGGTCGCCGAGCGGATCGGGGTTCCGCTGGTCGTGCGGTACGCGATGACCGAATGCCCGACGATCTGCGGCACGGACCCCGACGATCCCCCCGAAGTTCAGGCCACGACGGTCGGGCGCCCGGCGCCGGGTATGGCGGTGCGCGTGGCCGCCGACGGTGTCATCGAGATAAGCGGTCCTTGCCTGATGCGCGGCTATTGGCGTGACCCGGACCTGACGGCGTCGGTGCTGCGGGACGGTTGGTTGCGGACCGGAGACATGGGGATGCTGGGCGAGGACGGCAACTTGTCGATCGTCGGTCGCAGCGGCGACATGTACATCCGTGGTGGCTACAACGTGCATCCGGTGGAGGTGGAACGGGTGCTGGCGGGCCACCCCGGTGTGAAACAAGCCGCGGTGGTGGGGCGGCCCGCGCCGATGATCGGGGAGATCGGCGTCGCCTGTGTGGTGGCGGACGACCCCGCCACCCCGCCGAGCCTCGCCGAGCTACGCGTGTACGTGGCCAGCGAGCTTGCCGACTACAAAGCACCCGATGAACTGCTCGTCGTCGACGAACTGCCGCTGACCGCCATGCTCAAACTCGACCGCGTCGCGCTGCGTGAGTTGATCGCCCGGCGCGATAACGACATTCAGCGTCGCCGAACGATCGGATCGCAGCGATAGCCGGGCGCAGGCGTACCGGCCGGCTGAGGTCGATCACGGTCAGGTGACAACCACTCGGACCTGGGCGAAGTTGGCGATCCGGCACGAGGTCGCGGCTGGGTCGCCGTTGCGGTGCGAGTGGACCCGGCGCAAAGCGCGACCTGCTGCTGGCCGTCCCCCGTCGCAGTCTCGCGCTGCTCTGCGAAGCCGTCGATCAGCGGCCCGCGGACGAGGACCTGCTCACCTCCTGGCGAGAAGCCGCTATCGCGCTCGGCGGCGGCAACGAGGTGGACCTGGCTTTGATCGAGCAGCTCAAGACGCTGGTCCGTGACAATCCCGACCTCGTCGAGACCATCAACGGTGATGCCGACCTGACCGAGCGGTTCGTGCGGACCAACGCCGAGCGGCTCGGCGTCGATCCGGCGATGGATCTGCGTCCGATCATCGTCGCGGGGGCCGTGCGCAACGCGCTCACCGCCGCGCTGGACCAGTGGTGCTCCGGCCGCGCCGACGACCTCGTGCGGTCCTTCGGCCAGGCCTTCGACATCCTTGCTCGCCTCGACACGATCGGTATCCGGCCGAAGCCCGACCAGTAGCTGAGTCGATCAGGTTAGGGTTGATTGCGGTCGGCGCATCGTCGGCGGCATGGACGACCGATCCCGCATCTCACCCGGCTGATGTTGAGGAGCGCAAAGTGAGTCAGACGGTTGGATTTATCGGCGCGGGCCAGCTCGGGGGACCGATGGTGATGCGCTTGCTGGGTGCCGGGCACCGCGTGCTGGTGTACAGCCGCCGCAACGACGTGCGGGACCGGCTGCTGGCGGCCGGTGCCGGATCGGCCGGCTCGGTGGCCGAATTGGCTTCCGAGAGCGACCTTCTGATCTCGTGTCTGTTCTCTGACGCGCAGTTACGCGAAACCGGCCTGGGCCGCGACGGTTTCATCGCCAACGCGAAGTCCAGCTCGATCTTCGTCTCCCACACCACCGGCACTGTGTCCACCCTGGAGGCGTTGCGGGACAGTTCGGCCGCGGCACCGGTCATCCTCGACGCACCGGTCAGCGGCACCGCAGAGAATATCGCCGCAGGCACGTTGACCGTGCTGGTCGGTGGCCCCGACGATGCCGTGGCGACGGTGACTCCGGTGTTGGCGGCCTATGCTGATCCGGTGATCGCCACCGGTGAGCTGGGCAGCGCATTGGCCATCAAGCTGATCAATAATCTGCTGTTCGCCGCCAATGCCCAACTTCTCGCCGCAGCAACGCAATTGGATGATGATCTGGGTATCGATCCGGTTGCGCTGTTGTCGGCTCCTCAGGTGTGCAGCGCAAAAAGCGGTGTCGTTTCGCATGCCGAGCGTATCGGCGGGACAGACCGGTTCGCCGAAATGGCGGGACCGTTCCTGCGCAAGGACATCACTGCCTGCCACCAGGCTGCCGCCGAGGCTGCTGTCGATCTGGGCCTGCTGGGTAGAGTCGTGCGAGCGCCCCCGCTAGCCCTGTCGGCCGACGGGGGCGTGGCTCACCACTGACGCTGTCACTTCTTCGCCGGTGAGGCATCCCAGAAGTCCCGGTTGGTCGCCACTTTGCCGTTACGCACGGTTCCAATTGATGCGCCATGCAGACCGGCCGGCTGCATCACCCACTCGACGGCGAACTGCTCGCCACTCACCAGTGCGGCAAGGACTTCATAGCTGGCTCCCGGCGCGAGTTTGAGTGCGCCGTCGACGAATCCGCGGGCCGCGCCGCGACCGCGCGCAACATGCCCGGTCGGGACGTCTTCGAGGACGACGTCCTCGTCGAACCATGCGCAGATCGCCTCAACGTCACCGGTATCCCAAGCTGCGTAGTAGTCCTTCACCCAGAACGCGTCATCGGTCATTGCGATCTCCTTCTGCGGTTATGAGGATGCGGCGCATCGCTTCTTCGAGAGGTTGGCCACCGTCGCGGCCCAGGCCGGTCGTCCCGGCAGCAGCCAGCGCGGGGTGGATGGTATTGCCTTCGGCGCGATTGCGGGTGGCCAACCATCCGACAAATATCAAGTAGGTTGCTGTGAAGATATGCACGGCAACGTCTTCGGCGAAGCCGGCGCGGCGCAGGATGGACAGTGCGGCGTTGGTCAGCCGGGTCGCCGCGGCCGAGGCGCCCGTCGAGGTCAGCGCGCGTACTCCGGTTCCCGGGTATGCCAGGAAAGCTTGGTCCATTGCGGCAACCAAGCCTAGGTACTGATCGACCCACGACACGTCCGGATCCACCCGAACGTCGATTCGCGCGGCGACAGCCTCGACGACCCGGTCGGCGAGGTCAGCACCGCCGCGCAGATGGTAGTGAATGGCGGGAGCGGTGACCCCGCACTCCTCGGCCACCGCCCGCACCGTCAGGTCGTCCAGCGAAGAGCGTGCGACGACACGCAGCGCAGCGTCGAGTACGTCGGCCTCCGAGATCGGAGACGGTTGCGTACCGCCGCGGCGCCGCATCATCGCGCCCCCTTTCCCCCTGGTCTGCGGACAGCCCATTATGTCATAGTAAATGAGATTCGGGAAAGGGGGCGTTCATGAACGCCGAGGTCGTCATCGTTGGCGGAGGTATTGCTGGATGTGCGTTGGCGATCCGTCTGGCACGGGCCGGCATCGCGGTGAAGGTCCTGGAGCGCGAGGCCGTCTACCGCGACATCGTGCGTGGGGAAGCCATGGTGCCGTGGGGATTTCGTGAAGCCGCGGAATTGGGGATCGCCGACACGATTCTGGAGACCGACGGTGTTTCGGTGATGACGAAGATGGTCCCGTACGACGAGGGCCTCACCGTCGAGCAGGCGAAGGGACACTCGCGTGACCTGTCCACCGTCGTCCCGGGCGCTCCGGGCGTGGTCGGCGTCGGCCATCCCGAACTTCGAGAGGCATTGGCCGCCGCAGCCGCCAAGGCTGGAGCCGAGGTAGTCCGCGGCGTACGTAAGTCCTCGGTGCAGACCGGCGAAACTCCCGCGGTCAGCTACCAGACCGACGGCGGTACCCACACCCAGCGATGTCGCCTGGTGATCGGCGCCGACGGCAAACAATCGGGCACTCGGACGGCTCTCGGCCTATCGCTGTCGACGACGCAGGCCAGGGTCCGGCTGTCGGGCATGCTCGTCGACGATGGTGGCGCCTGGGACCGGGCCGAGACCGCCATCTCCGTAGACGGTCGCAACCAGTTCATCGTGATCCCGCGGGCCGACAACAGGCTGCGGCTCTACGTCGCCCGCCGCGTCGACGACCCGGAACCGCTGAAAGGGTCCACCGCGGTGGTGGAGTTTCTGAAATCGTTTCGCACACCGATCTTCCCGTGTTCTGATGCGATGGCGACAGCCGCGCCGATCGGCCCCTGCGCGACCTTCCCGATGGATGACGCCTGGGTCGACGAGCCGGTGGTGCCCGGCGCGGCCCTGATCGGCGACGCCGCGGGGTGGAGCAATCCTGTGACGGCGCAGGGTCTCAGCATCACGATGCGCGACGCGCGCGTGCTCTCGGAGGCTCTACTGGACAACCATGATTGGACACCGCGGGGTCTGGCCGGTTACGCAGCGGAACGACGAACCCGGATGGCGCGGTTGCGTTTCGCCAGTGCCCTGACGGATCTGCTCACCGGCTTCGGCATGCCCGACCGGATGACGCGGCGATCACGCATGCTGCGTCTGCTCCGTCAGCGTCCCGAGCTGGGTGCGGCGCTGGACGCGGTGCACGCCGGGCCGTGGGCCCTGTCATCCGAGGCCTACACGCCCGACATTCTGACGACGCTGGCGCTGGCCTGAGCGAGGCTTACAGCTGCCGCAGATAACGCTCGACCAGGTCAACCGCGGCCTGTGGGTAGCGCCGGGCTGTGTCCGGGGCGAGACCGTCGCGAACCAGCAACACCGCGAGCCGGTTGTTGATCAGCGACAGCACGAACGCCGCCAGCAGCTGGTAATAGACGATGTCGCCGCCCAGAGTCCCACCGAATTCCTGGTAGCGGCGGACGAATTCGTCGTCGTCGGGGATGCCCGGCAGTCGGGTGAAGCCGAGGGATTCGCAGAGAAAACGCTCGAACATCAGCCACCAGCCCAGGTCGATGTCGGGCGGACCGGTGGTGGCGGTCTCCCAGTCGAACAGTGACACCACCGACAGATCGTCGGCAAAGCATATATTCCCGACGCGCGCGTCGCCCCAGACGACGGTCTCGGCCTTGTTGTCGGGAGCGCAATCCTGGATAACCCGCAGCGCACGGCCGAGTGTGTCGCCACCGACATTCAGGTCGTCGCGACACCAGTCGTACCAACCGGTCAGCGTGTGCAGGTAGCGCTGCAGCGCGGTTGTCTCGACGCTGCGATCAGCGCGAAGGAACGCCAAGTCATCCTCGCTGTCGATGCGATGGACGCCGACCAGCGCGCGCAGGGCGTTGCCGCACAGTAACTCCCGCTCGACACCCGACAACTCCGCAGTCCACCCGCGCTTGTGCCAGCTCGGGACGTCGGACGGGGTTCGGCCGTGGACGCGACGCATCAGGTAGAACGGCGCACCCAGTACCGACGCATCGGTTTCGATCGCAACGATGTCCGGCACCGGAATCTGGTGCCTGCCAAGCCTTTGCATCACCCGAGCCTGCCGCGGGGCATCGGGCGTGGTGAACAACTGATGATCGCTGGCCTGCATCCGCAGCACGAGCTGTTCGCGGTGACACCGCCCGGCCGGATCGTTCCACGATGCCGTGAAGAAGGCGGTCTTACCGGAGTAACCGGCGTCCGGAGCGCTGAACTCGGAGACGTCGAAAGACGTCACGGCACCCGGTGCGATCCGCGGTGGCAGCCAGACGCGCATGATCTCGCCCACATCCGCACCGACGTCACCGCGTGACGGCAGGTAAGCCATCGGTACCCCTTCCCGTAACATAACTGAACACTACTGTCAGAATAGGGTGATGGAGGACCGCATGGCCAGTCCGATCCCGCTCGGCGCCTATACCCTGCCCGGACGGGTTACCGATCCGCGGGCGGCAATCGGTCAGGCGGAGGCGGCAGAGCAACTCGGGCTACAGACGCTGTGGCTGAGCGAACGCTGGGGCACCAAGGATCTGGGTGTGCTCACCGGTGCGATCAGCCAGGTGACCTCGACGATTCGGATCGCTTCCGGCATCACGCACTTCCAGGCGCGGCACCCGGCCATTCTGGCGTCGTTGGCGATGACCGCACAGGCGCTGTCGGGCGGACGCATGATCATCGGGATCGGTCGCTCGGTCGATGCCATGTGGGCTGCTGTGGGATTGCCGAAGTCGACCAACGCGTCGATTATCGACCATGCCGACATCTTCCGGCGGTTGTGCCGCGGCGAGAAGGTGCGCTACGACGGGCCAGCCGGCACCTTTCCGTCGTTGCGCCTCAACGATGTTCCCGATCAGCCGGTACCGCCGCTGGTGTTCGCGGCGATCGGCCCGAAAGCCCTGGCGTTGGCCGGTCGCCACTTCGACGGTGTGCTGCTGCACCCCTTCCTGACACCGGAGGCGGTGCGGCGCTCGGTGGCAGCTGTTCGTGAGGCAGAGAAACAAGCCGGTCGACCGGCCCGCAGTGTACGGGTGTATGCCACGGTGGTGGCGGCCTGCGATCTGCCGGCCGAACAGGAGCTCGCCGTGGTGGGCGCGCGGGCGGTGACCTACTACCAGATTCCCGGCTTCGGCGAAAGGCTGGCCGCGGTCAACGGCTGGGATCCAGAACCTTTGGCGCGGTTGCGCACTCATCCGCGGCTGGTGGGCATCCGGGGAGCGGCGGACTCGGTGCTCACCCGCGAAGAACTCGTCGAGGTGGCGTCGGTGCTGCCCACGGCGTGGACCGCGGCGGCGGCCATCGGATCGGCGCGCTCCTGCCACGACACCTTCGACAGGTACCGCGAGGCGGGCGCCGACGAACTGGTTTTGCACGGCAGCACGCCCGATCGGCTAGGCCCGCTGTTTCGGGCGAGTAGGGAAGGGTTCTGAGTATGAGCCACACGTTGAATGACGAGAATCCCACTCGTGAAATCGATCTGATCAGACAATGGATTTGCAGCGACTGGGGTGGTGAGGTCGTCGCCCTCGAGCGCCAGACGCGATGGCGGCCGAACTGGCTGGCTGATGTCGTCGTCGATGGTCGGCGGATCGAACTCATGGTGCGTGGGCAACGGATCGACTCGCCTCTGGTGTTCCCGTTACATCACGAGATGACTTTCCAAGATCTGTTGCATCGCAACCAGATTCCAGTACCCCGGGTCTATGGCTGGCTTGATGCATTGCCGGCCTACGTCATGGAGCGGGTCGGCGGCCGACCGGACTTCGCCGAGTGCACCGTGGTGGAGCGTGACGCGGTGATGGCCGAGTACATGCGTGTGCTCGCGCGTATTCACGCGCTGAACGTCGATGAGTTCGCGGCGGCTGGCATCACCCGTGCCGCGGCGCCCGCCTCAACACCGGCTTCGGTCGGCATGGCGTACTTCGAGAAGCTTTTCCGGCAGACCAAACGCAGGCCGGACCCCTTCGTGGAGTTCGCATTGGGCTGGCTGCGCCGAAACCCCCTGCCCGCCAGCAGCCGCGAGGCGCCGATCGTGTGGGACTCGGGCCAGTTCCACCATCGCGGCGGCCGGATCACTGCACTGTTGGACCTCGAGATCGGCCACATCGGCGATCCGATGATGGACCTGGCGGCCTTCCGGATGCGCGATACGGTGCTGCATTTCGGCGACTTCGACACGCTCTACGCCATCTACGCCGACGCGGCCGGGGTCGAGCTCGATATGGCGGCGATCCGCCATCACCATCTGGCTTTCACGCTCACCAACGAATTGGCGTTTCACGGCGCCCTGGCGGACCCGGCGCCGGGCTCGGCCTACATGACCAATCTGCAATGGTGCACCGAAACCAACCTGCATGCCGTCGAAGCCTTCGCCGAACTGTTGGGGTATGACCTCGACGAAACGATCGATCTGCCCGAACCGGCCCAGTTCAGCAACGAGATCGCATTCCGCCACCTCGTCCAGACGCTGGGGTCGGTCACGATCGACGAGCCGTTCGGCCGCTACGAGGTTCGCAACGCATTCCGACTGGCCAGACATCTACTCCGCCGCCAGGAGATCGGTGCACTGCTCGACGAGCAGGATCTCGACGACCTGGCACGGTTGCTTGGACACCGCCCAACCGATGTCGCCTCCGCCGACGCCGAACTCGAGCATTTCGTGCTGTCCGACGACGGTCACCACGATGAGGCACTCGTGCAGCTGTTCTACCGCCGGTTCCTGCGCGCGAACGCCGTACTGGGCCCGGCCGGTTCGGCGATGATCGTCCACCGGAAGGTGCAGCCTTTCACGGTCTGACAGCCTCGCGGCGGGTAGCGCCGCTCAGCGTGCTGGGCCAAGTCGCTGCAGCAGCCCGTCGACGACCTGGATGGCATCGTCGCGAGCCTGGCGTGGATCGGATGCATTGGCCACGAACTGGGCGGCTTCGTCCGCGGCTGCGAGCAAGACGTGGCTGAGCACATCGAGTGGTTGGGGAGCAACGGCGCCCTGCTCGACGGCCTTGGCCAGCAGTGCGCGAATCGACCCGAGTCCGAACTGGACCTGTAGCTCGCGCCACCGCTGCCACCCGAGTACCGCCGGGCCATCGACCATCAGGATGCGCTGAACCTCGCCGGTGAGCGACGACTTCAGGTACGAGCGCAGTCCGGTACGCAGCGCGCCCAGGGCGTCGTCGGTGTCTTCCGGGCTGGGCGCCTGGCTGTTCACCTGTTCTTGGACGGCGAGAAACACCGCCAGGAACAGCGCCTCCTTATTCGCGAAGTGGTGATAGAGCGCTCCTCGGGTGCCCACGCCGGCGGCCGCGACGATCTCTTCGGTGCCGGTGGCGAAGTACCCCTTGTCCACGAAGAGCTGACGTCCGGCCGCGATCAGGGCGGCACGGGTGGCTTCGGCACGGTCAGCGACCTCAGCAGCGCGGACCGCGCGCTTCACGGGCGTTGTGGGTGATTGACCTTTGGACATACAGTTTGTATCCTCTACATACACGTTGTATCTACTGCGTGCGCGGCGGCACCTGTTCGGGTTGGGTCGTCGATATGCCAAAACGGTATCCCGCGGATGCGTTGCCGGCGGTGAGCGAGGAGGAAGTATGAGCGAGGCGGACAAGAGCGTGGTGATCTTTTCGGCCGATGGGCACGTCGGCGCCAAGCGGATGGCGGACTACCTGCCTTACTTCGACCCGGACATTCGCGACACCGTTCGGGACTTGCTGACCGACGAGGAACAGGCCTATCGGCGAATGTTGGCCCCGGACTTCACGTCCCGGCCGAAAGAAGACACGTCGGACGGTGCGGACCGGCTATGGTCTCCGGCGGCGCCGGAGCGTTTCGGCGGCTGGGACATCGACGTTCGGATGGCGCAGCTGAACAACGAAGGCGTAGCGGGCGAACTGCTGGTGCCCGGCCACCAATTCTCCTCGCTGCCGCTGTTCAGTGTCGTAAACAAGCCGTTTGAGGCCACGCTGCGCGATGCGGGCATGAGGGCATACCAGCGCTGGCTCACTGATTTCATGGCCGGCGGCGAGCAACGTCTTTACGGCATGGCCGATCCCGGCTGCTGCCACGACATGGACACCGCGGTCCGAGACCTGCGGTGGGCTCGTGAACACGGTTTCGTCAGCGTCGGGGTGCCCGGCATCATCGAGGATCCCGCGCTACCGTCTCTTCTCAGCGGCCATTACGAACCGTTCTGGCAGGCGTGCGCCGACTTGGATCTCACCCTCATGGTGCATGCCGGGTGGGGTTTCCCCCAGGGCCGTTACCAGGAGTTCATCTCGGCGTTCGTGGCGACGCACCTGGGTGGTGAGGAGGCCAGCGAGATCATGGCCGCCCAACAGCGACTCGACGAGGATGCCCGAGCGGCACTGGAGAAGGAGTTCGCCGAGTCACCGGCTTCGCCGTTCCGCCTGGACTTCGGCCCTCGACGTCTGCTCTGGCAGTTGATGCTGGCCGGTGTGTTCGACCGGTACCCGACGCTGCGGTTCGTTCTGGCCGAGGTCAGGTCGGACTGGTTGCCGGCCACGCTGGAAACTCTCGACTCCTGGTACGAGCAGCGGGACACCCCACTGAAGATGCGCCCGAGCGAATACTGGGCACGGCACTGCTTCGCGACCCCGTCGTCGATCCACCAGGCAGAGGTCGAGGCGCGCGCCGCAGTCGGTGTCGACCGGCTGATGCTGGGAATCGACTACCCGCATCCAGAAGGCATGTGGCCTGACACCTGGAACTGGATCAAGGTGGCTTTCGCCGGAGTACCGGAGAAAGAGGCGCGAATGATTCTCGGCGAGAACGCGCTACGCGCCTTCCCGGTGGACGGCGCGCATCTGCGGGCGGTCGCCGACCGGATCGGCCCGGATCCGCGCAACCTGCTCAGTGGAAGTGACGCCGTGCCGACCGAGCACGTCGAGCACTACCATCGGCGAGGAGGCTTCCTGCGTCCCGCCGAGCGGGTCGACCACGACGCCGTCATGCGGCTGGCGGACGAAGATCTCGTCGCCCACTGAGGAGACCGCGGCGATGCCCGCGACGCTGTGCCCACCGCTGAAGATCATCCGCCACGGTCTGACCTCACGGGGCATGGTCGGTCGGCCGGCGGCGTCCAGCGGCGGCAGGCAGTCCGGATCGAGTCCGTGCTCCAGCAGCGACGGCCGAAGAAAATTTCCGGAGACGCCGCAGACGGCGTCCGTCCAGACGATGTCGGCGAGATCCGCCTCGACGAGCATCCCGCCCCACTCGTGCAACGACGTCGGACGGATCACCGACGTTCGTCGTGACGATCTGGACGTCGTGACGCCGGCAGAGGTCGAGCTCTCGTGCGAGTAGCTCAGCGGGTTTCGCGCGCGACACATTGATGTTGACCGCGAACGGGGCGGCCGCTGACAGTGATGTCGGCGTGCCGCTGACGGGAGCTGCCGATGAGCTCGAGCCAGTGCGTCAGGCCCGCGTCCTTCCACGCGTTGTGGGTGGGAAAGCAGCCGAGCACCCCGGCTCGACAACAGGCCGCGACCAGGTCCGGCGTCGATGCAATCGACATCGGCGCGGCCATCAGCGGCAGACGCAACCGGTCGAGTAGTTCGGCTTTGCGCACCGCGGCGTCTCAGCCGCCCAGGCGCAGACCGGTGTTGCGGGTGCCGAATACGTCGGTGGCCATGATCACGCCGAGTTTGTCAGCGTCCCAACGCTTCTGGCCGTTGGACACCGTCGCCACCGGATGCCAGCCCTTGAGCAGCTGAAGGTTTTCGCCCAGTGCCCGAATCACCTGTCCGCTGATGTGGCCGGCCTCCGGGCTGGCCAGCCAGGCCACCACCGGGGAGCCCAGCGACGGGTCTTTGGGGTCGAATTCCTCGTCGTCGCGTTCGCCGGGTTCGATCGGGGCCGCGGCCCCGGGCATCGAAGCCGACATCCGAGTCCGGCCGCCGGGGCTGATGACGTTGGCAGTCGCGCCGATCGACGCCAACTCCAGACTCAGTGTCTGCGTCAGCCCGACGATCGCGGACTTGGCCGCACTGTAATTCGTCTGCCCGAAGTTGCCGTGCAACCCCGCCCCGGAGGTGGTGTTGATGATGCGGCCATAGACTTTGCCGTCGCCGGCTTTCGCTGCCGCGCGCCATTTGCGGGCCACCGCACGGCTGCTCAGCCAACTGCCCCGCACGTGTACTCGCATCACCAGGTCGAAATCGTCGACCGTCATGTTCCAAATCGCTTTGTCGCGGACGATGCCGGCGTTGTTGACGACGATGTCCAGCCGGCCCAACTGGGAGTAGGCCCGTTCGACGGCGAGCTCGACCTGCTCCTCGTCGCCGACATCGGCGAAGTCGGAAACCGCTTTGCCGCCGCGGCTTTCGATGATCTGGACGACCTCGTCGGCGACCTTGCCGGTGCCTTCACCGGTCAACGTGGTGCCCAGGTCGTTGACGATCACGGTTGCGCCGTGTTTGGCGAGCTCAAGCGCATGCCCGCGACCGATGCCGTGCCCGGCACCGGTCACCAGTGCGACTTTGCCATCGAGTAGTCCGGTCATGCTGTCTCCTCGCTCGGTGCGAACACCGTCAGGTAGGGGCTGTTGGGGTCGTGCTCATCGACGGGGCGAAACGAGGCCGTGACCGCCATGCCGATGCTGAGCTGGTCGGGTGAGACGCCCTCGAGAACCGTCATCAGTCGTGGCCCTTCGGCCAATTCGACGATCGCCGCGACATAGGGCAGCCGATCTCTGAACGGTGCCAGGTCGTTGGTGTAGACCGTCGAGTAGGTATAGAGACTGGCGCGCCCGCTGGCCTGCACGGGGTTGACGTCGTCGCTCCAGCAGTGGGGGCAGAACGGCCGCGGATAGTGGTGCACCCTGCCGCATGCCCTGCACTCGGCGATCAACAGCCGCCCCTGCCGGGCGCCCTCCCAATATGGCGCGCTGGACGGGTCGACGGTCGGGATGTCGGCGCGGGCCATCTTCACCATCCTGTGAACTCGGGTGGGCGCTTCTCGGTGAACGCTTTTACGCCGTCCTTCGAGTCATGCGAATACGATTGGATCTCCTGCGCCATCGCCTCGGCTACGAACGCACCGGTCCGGTCGGTGTCGGGGGAGTCGTTGAGCAGGCGCTTGGTGAACGCGATCGCGCTGGTGGGCGCCGTAGCGAGTCGGCCTGCGAAATCGGCCACCGCGGTATCGAGCTCGTCAGCCTCAACCACCCGGTTCACCAGTCCCAACGTCGCGGCCTCCGCGGCGGTGAGGCGATCGCCGAAGAACGTCATCTCCTTGGCCTTCTGCATCCCGATGCGCCGCGGCAGCAGATAGCAGCCGCCGCCGTCGACGACCAGTCCCCGCTTGACGAAAGACTCGGCGAAGTAGGCGTTTTCGGTTGCGATAACCAAATCGGCGGCGTAGGCGAGGTGTGCGCCGATACCGGTCGCGGCACCCTGCACAGCGGCGATTACCGGCTTGTTGCAGTCCAGCACACTGGACACAAGTTTTTGCGCACCGTTCATGATGCGGCGCATCGGATCCATCACCCGTTTCTCTACAGTCGCGCGACGTACGGCCAGGGCGCCCACGTCGGCGCCTGCGCAGAAGTGTTTACCGTTGGCGCGCAGCACAACAACACGCACCTTCTCATCGGCGTCCGCGGCTGCCAACAAGAAAATCAGCTCGTCGCGGTCGTCGGGGCGCAACGCGTTGGCGGCGTCGGGACGGTTCAGCGTGATCGTCAGGACTCCGCCGGCGATGTCGGACAGGATGGCGGGTTCGCTGCTCATGGCGTATAGGTGACGCGTAGGTGCTTGATGCCGTTGATGAAGTTCGACCGCAACATCACCGGTTCGCCGACGGCGGTGATGTCGGGGTAGCGGTCGTAGAGCATCTTGAACGCGACCTTGAGTTCCAGTCGGGCGAGGTGCGAACCGGGGCAGAAGTGCGTGCCGGGGCCACCGAACGCGACGTGAGTGTTCGGAGTGCGGGCGATGTCGAACATCTCGGGATCATCGAATACCGCCGGGTCTCGGTTGGCCGCGGGATACCACATCACCACCTTGTCTCCCCGGTTGAACGTGTGGCCCGAGTCCAGCCTGACGCCGTCCCGGGTAACGGTGCGCCGCATGTGGATAACCGGGCTGGCGTAGCGGAGGATTTCCTCGATCGCGGTGGGGGCCAGGTTGTCGTAGTCATCGAGCAGTCGGGCACGCTGCTCGGGATGGTGGGTGAAGATATGTAGGCCATGCGTCAACGCGTTACGCGTGGTCTCATTGCCTGCGCCGATGAGCAGGATGAAGAACTTCGCCAGTTCTTGGGGGGTCAAGTTTTCTTCGTCGGAGGTGACCAGTTTGCTGATGACGTCATTACGGGGCCGGGCGATGCGGTCTTCGGCGATGCCCTTCAACAGGTCGATGAGCTTTTCGCTCATCTCGGCGACGGCTGTTTCGATTCCGGCCGCGGTCTGGTCGGGCACGTACTCCGGATCTGAGGCGCCCAGCACCACATTGGTCGCCTTGAGGATGAACTGCTCATGCTCGCCGGGCACGCCGAGCATGTTGTCGATGATTCGCAGCGGCAGCAGGGTCGCGAATGCCTCGACGAAGTCGCACTCACCCGATGCCGGCATCGCATCGAGGATCTCCGCCGTTGTCTCCTCCACCAGTCCGTGGATCTGCGCGAGTACGCGGGGGGCGAATCCGCGGGAGATGATCTTGCGGAGTCGCATGTGTTCCGGGTCGTCCATGTCGATGATGGAGCCGCGGTACTCGCGCATCTTCTGAGTCTGGTCGAAGATCTGGGTGCCCTGAGCCGAACTGAACTCACTGTCACGTCTGCTGATGTCGACGATGTCGGCGTGCGTTCCCACCGCCCAGAAGCCCTTCGCCTGCGGTGCGTTGACGCTGTTGGTGCGGACGAACGCCGGGCGGCCGGCCTCGCGGAGTCTGCGGTACAGCTCTGTTCGCTCTGCTGTGTGGTTCTGCCACCAGTTGAGGTCGACCAGCGGTGCGAATTCCAGGTCATTCGTCTCAATCACGCTCACAAAGCATGATTCTGGCACTAGTGTCACTATCTGGCAATGCCGGGGTTGCTGGGAAAGCTATGGAAGTCCGGGTCCGATCCCTCCCGCGGCTCTGGCGCTCGGTCAATATCTAACATTCGCGTCACTAGTCGGCGACTTACGGTCGCCGGTGCGACAACGTTGAGGAGGCCAGATGACGCTGAGGGTTGGCGTGGTGGGAGTGGGCTGGGGCGCCCATGTGCAGGTTCCTGGATTTCGCGCGGCCGCTGGCTTTGAACCGGTCGCCTTGTGTGCGCGTACCCCGGACCGACTGGACCGGGTAGCTACGAAACTAGGGATATCGGACACCAGCACCGACTGGCAGTCTTTCGTGACCCGCGAGGATCTGGACGTCATTTCCGTTGCGACCCCGACCGTGCTGCACCGCGACATGACGTTGGCGGCACTGGACGCCGGCAAGGCGGTGCTGTGCGAGAAGCCGTTGGCGGGAGACCTTGACGCTGCTCGTGACATGGTGCGTGCCGCCCGCAAGTCGAGCCGCCCCACCGCCTGTTGTTTTGAAAACCGATGGAACCCGGACTGGTTGGCCGTCGCGGACAAGGTCCGCTCCGGTTTCCTGGGTAAGCAGTACCTGGCGAGGGTCAGTCGCAGCGCGTCCTATTGGCATCCGACTCATCCGCCTCAGGCGCGCTGGATGTACGAACGCGACCAGGGTGGCGGGTACCTCGCCGGAATGCTGGTCCACGACCTCGATTTCCTGTGCAGCGTGCTGGGCCGCCCGCTATCCGTGTGCGCGGAAGTTCGCACCAGTGAGCCCATCCGCGAACTGCCGGACGGCGAGACATTGCACATCACTGCCGACGACACTGCCGCAGTGTTGATGCGGATGGAATCCGGGCTGACCGTCGTCCTGAGCGTGACGGTGATGGGCGCCCACGCCGATCACTACCGCCTGGAGTTGTTCGGCGCCGACGGCACCATCATCGGCGACGGTGATCTGCGTTCTACCGGTTACCTGGCCGGCACGGCCGCAGCTGGGGGGCTGAGCCCGTTGGCCGTCGCCGAGCGCGAACCGGCCTATCCCGAGCACCTGCCAAAGGGGTTGGCCGGGCACGCCAGCCGGGCGATGGCGTTGATGCTGGAGGACTGGCAGCCGGCATTCGACGGTGCGCCGAGCGCAGCGGCGACCTTCGACGACGGCCTGCTCAGTCTCGCGGTGATCGATGCCGCCCGACGGTCCGCCGAAGGTGGTGGCTGGGAACCGGTACAGGCTCAGGCTTGAGACGCGGTTGAAGCAGCCCATCTCAGTGGCAACTCGAGCCGTCAATCCGCAGGCACACTTCTCAAGGCGCCAGAACATCACGCGGTACGGACGTCGGAAATATCCATCGATCACACGAAGGGAAGTGCTCAATGAAAGGTGGACCGTCGATCAAGCATCTCGACGACATACCCGCCGAGGAGATGCTGCGCTATGAGTTCGCAGATGGTCGCACCGCGTCGATCTGGGAGAAGTGGATTGAGCTGTCTCCCCGTTACTTCGCGTTCTGGAACAAGTGGGACCCGGGGGCCATCTCCTCACAGCACGGTCACACCGGCGATCACAGCAACTTCATTCTGTCCGGCGAGATACGTTGCGGTGACGTGGTCGCCCGCGCTGGTACGCACATCATGCTCGAGTGGGGTGACGTGTTCGGACCTTGGGAGGCCGGCCCCCAGGGATGCGAACTGTATGGGTTCATCGCCGGTGAGGGGCAACCGTTCGGCGGCGACACCACCGCGTACGAAGCTCTGCTCGAGGCGCGCGGCGCCCGGTCGGTACCGCTACCGATGCCAAAACGCTTGCCACCGTGGATACTTGCCAAACTGGGTATGCCGTTCACCTCGTCCACTACCAACTGGCAGGCATCGACCTGAGCCGTGTAGGTGTGGCGGCTCTAGAACCTGGAACGGCGGCTTTGCCGTGCAGGCTCGCTGGGTGAACGGTGCGCCGGTGAACCGCGTGCCCGCGAATTGCAAATCCTCATGACGCAGCGTCAGCGCTGTGCTGCCTCGGCAGCCGGGTAGACCAGCACCCCACGGATGTTGGCGCCGGCGTGCATATCGGCGTAGCCGTCGTTGACCTTCTCCAGCGGATAGGTCCTGCTCACCATCGACTCCAGGTCGACCTGGCCGGCGCCGTGCAATTCGAGAATCTTCGGGATGTCGGCCCGCGGGTTGCCGGACCCGTACAGCGTCCCGATGATCTGCTTCTCGGTCAGGGTCAGGTCCATCAGGTTCGCCCTGATCTCGCGTTCCAGCATCGGATGGATATTGGTGATCACCAGTCGTCCACGCTTGGCCGTCATCGCCAGCGCCTGGCCGACCAACTGGCCGTCGCCGACCCCCATCGCGCAGATGAACTTGTCCGCACCACGGTTCCAGGTCGCCTCGGCGACAACGTCTTTAGCCTGCCCCCAGTCGGCGGCGGTGTGGGTCGCACCCATCTTGATGGCTTCGGCTCGCTTGTACTCCGACGGGTCGATGACCGTGATCGTGCGTGCCCCGGCCAGCCGGGCGCCCTGCACCGCGGCGGCACCGATTCCGCCGACCCCGGCGACGACCACCGTGTCGCCCGGCCGGACATCGGCGGCATACACCGCGGAACCCCATCCGGTGATGAAGCCACAGCCCAGCAGGCACGCCAGGTCCAGCCGGTGGTGCTGCGGGATCTTCACACAGCTGGCCTCGTGCACCACGGTGTGATGCGCGAACGATCCGACACCGCACGCCAGCGCCAGATCCTGGCCCTTCGCCCGGTGGCGGGCGGTCTCGTCGTAAATCTGCATGCCCGAATAGATCTTGGCGCCCAGGTCGCACAGACTCTGGTGGCCCGTCGAACAGGACGGACACCTGCCGCAGGACGGGATGAAGCTGAACACCACATGGTCACCGGGGGCCAGCCAGGACACGTGCTCGCCGACCGCCTTGACCACGCCGGCCCCCTCATGGCCGCCGATGCACGGCAGCCGGATAGGCATATCGCCGGTGACGAGGTGATCGTCGGAGTGACACATCCCCGACGCGTGCAATTCGACCAGCACTTCCGGGGCCTTGGGCGGATCGAGTTCGACGGTCTCGATGGACCACGGGCTGTTGCGTTCCCACAACACCGCTGCCTGCGTGTGCATTGAAGTGTTCCTTCCCGCCTAGCGGATGATGGCCTGGTATTCGACGAACCCGGCGATGCCCTCCGGTCCGCCTTCGCGGCCGATGCCGGACTGCTTGAAGCCGCCGAAGGGGCTGCCGAAGTCCAGGACGGCGGTCGAGTTGACCGCCACCGAGCCCGCGCGCAGCCGTGCTGCCACCGCCGCCGCGCGGTCGTCTTCGGCCGACCATACGGCCCCGACCAGTCCGTAGCGCGAGTCGTTGGCGATGTTCACCGCCGCGGAGTCGCCTTGGGAGTCGTCGTAGGCGATTAACACCGCCACCGGCCCGAACACCTCCTCGCGGGCGATCTCCATGTCGTTGCCGGCGGCCACCAGCGCGGGGCGGACGAACCACCCGCGACCAGCAGGGCGTTCCCCCCCGGTCAGGATGGTGGCGCCCTCGGCATGCGCCCGCCGCAGGAAGCCCTCGACCCGGTCGCGGGCGGCCTCGTTGATCAGCGGACCGATATCGGTGGTCCGATCGGCCGGATCGCCGACCGTGAGCTTTTCCACCGCGGCGATCAGCGCGGTGCAGAACTCGTCATAGCGGCTGCGCGGCAGCAGGATTCGGGTCAGCGCTGCGCACAGCTGACCGTTGTTGCCCATCACACCGCCGACCAGCCCGCTCACCGTCGATTCCAGCGGAGCGTCGGGCAGCACGATGGCCGCCGACTTGCCGCCCAGCTCGGTGCTGCAGCGGCGGATCTGTGACCCGCACGAGGCCGCGATCTGTGCGCCCACCGCAGTGGACCCGGTGAAGCTGACCTTGTCGACGTCGGGATGCGATGTCAGTGCCTGCCCGGTCGCCGCTCCGCCGTTGACAATGTTGATCACGCCGTCGGGAAGGCCGGCTTCTTCGATCACCTCGGTGAAGACACCGATGCTCAGTGGCGCGTCGGGTGCCGGCTTGAGCACCACGCTGCAACCGGCGGCCAGCGCCGGCCCGAGCTTCAGCGCGGCGATGAACAGCGGAGTGTTCCACGGGATGATCGCGCCCACCACACCGACGGGCACCTGCCGGACGGTCACCCTTCCGCCGGACAGCGACGGTCGGATGGATTCGAACGGGTAGTCGGGGGTGATCGCGGCGTACGCGCGCAGTACCCCGACGGCGGTGAGCACCTGACCGAAGGTGCTCCAGGACCGTGGCGAGCCGATTTCGGCCGTGGTCAGATCGGCGAGGACACCCTTGCGGGCGGCCAGCCCGTCGGCCAACCGGCCCAGGGCTGCGGCTCGGTCCGCCGGCGAGATGTCACCCCACGGTGACGAGGTCAAGGCAGCGCGCGCCGCCGCGACTGCGGCATCGACCTCGGCGGAGCCGGCGATGCCCACCGTGCCCAACAGCTCATCCGTCGCCGGAGACCGCACCGCGATCTTCCCGTCATCGGTGCCAGCGGCCCATTTTCCTGCGACGTAGCTCGCCGTCAACTCGTACATATCGGGCAATTCTGGCAGTAATGTCATCTTTCTTCAAGCGGCTACAGCTGGGGAATCCTGGTACAGGGTTTCGCGTCGCGTGATTTTCTGACACTATTGGTCATCATGAGCCGATCGCCGGAACCCTCCACCGAGCCAAGTGCCGGTCAGCCGTGGGAGATAGTCGTCGAACGCGGGAAGGTCGCGGAGTTCGCCGACGCCATGCAATCCGAACACCCGTACTACCGCGGATCCGACGCCATTATTCCGCCCACCTTTCTGACCACGGCTGGCCGCTGGGCCCCGCCCGGCGCCCGGATCAGTGTGGGCTTCGACCGCAAGCGGCTGCTGCACGGCGAGCAGGAGTACATCTTCCATGGCGAGCTGCCCCGGGTTGGCGACACCCTGACCGCGCACGAAAAGGTCGTCGACCGGTTCTCCAAGCCCGGTAAGCGGGGCGGGACAATGCGGTTCGCGACCGTCGTCACCGAATACCGTTCACCACAGGGCGTGCTGGTGGCCGAGGCGCGGGCTACCTTCATCGAAACGGCGCGGCCATGACCGCTACTGCCGCGCTGCGGGCCGGCGCCGAGGCCACGCCGCGCGAATTCGGGCCGGTGACCCGCCAGATGCTCGTCCGCTACGCGGGCGCGTCCGGGGACCTCAACCCGATGCACTACGACGACGAGTTGGCGCGCTCCGCCGGCTATCCGTCCGTCTTCGCCCAAGGCATGTTCACCGCCGCGCTGCTCGCCACGTTCGCAACCGACTGGCTCGGCGCCCATACCATCCGCCGCTTCGGCGTCCGCTTCCGCGAGCAGGTGTGGCCCAACGACGTGCTGACCTGCTCCGGACTCATCACCGACGTCGCCGCCGAAGAGGAGGGGGACCGGGTAACGGTGGAGTTGACCGCGGCCCGGCAAACGGGCGGTGCCGCGCTCACCGGAACCGCGGAGTTTTTGATTCCGCGAAACACCGCGCCGTGTGGCGCGGGCTGAATCGCTCGGCCATAGGCTGGATTCAACATGTCCGAATCATCCATCGTCCGCCGTGCCAGCTACGGCCCCTCCAGCCCGGAGGTCGGCGTCCGGGGCGCCACCACGCGCAACCGGATCACCGAGGTGTCGCTGGAGTTGTTCGGCCGGCTGGGCTACTTTGACACGTCCGTCGACGCGATCGCCAAGGCCGCCGGTGTTTCCCGCGCGACGGCCTATCAATACTTCCAGGGCAAAGACGAGATCTTCCGCGAACTGCTCAACGAGTGTGGCGGCGCCCTGTTCCGGGTGGCACGGCGCATCGGACCGTTAGGGCCTGACGAAATAGGCTTTGACAACCTCAACTGGTGGCTCGGTGAGTGGAGTTGGGTCTTCGAGAAGTACTCCACGATGTTCATCCAATGGACGGCGATCGCATCGTCGGACGCCAAAGTGCGCCCGGAAATCACCCGGTTCGTCCGCAGCTATAACCATCGCGTCGCCGAACGGCTGGCCGCGTCGGGTATCCGCGGCATCGATCCCGAGGTCGCGGCCATGATGATGACCGCACTGGTGCACCGCATCAACCTGTTCGTCCACACCGGCCGCGCCTACGGCCGCAGCGCCAAGGCCGCGGTGGACACGTTGTCGGTCTTCCTGCAGCTTGCGCTGTTCCCGGACACGCCGCCGCAGGTGTTGGCCTCGTTGCGGCTACACACCAGCGCAGACCCCGCCAAGGACGTCGATGCGATTGCGGTACCGCCCGCACCCGATATCGACGGACTGTCGATCACCGACCGCACGGCCGATTTGAGCAAGCGTGCTATCAGCACCGTCACCGCCCTAGCCGACGCCGGCGCCGCGCAGTTCCGCGCGCGCGGCTACCGCAGCACCAACGTCGACGACATCGTCGAGGCCGCCGACGTCGCGCGTGGCACCTTTTACAAGTACTTCAGCGACAAGCAGGATTTGCTGGCAGCCGTAGGAACCGAAATCTACGAGGCTGGAAAGACTTTCGCTGCACGGATCGCCGACGTCGACCCGCTGGACGAGGAGCCGGCGCTGCGGAATTGGCTGGCCACGTATGTGGAGTTCTATGATCGCTATTCGGGCTGCATCGAGGCATGGGCGGAGGGAACCGCCGACGAACCCACCGTGGTTGCGATTGGTGAGAATGGCCAAGTGCTGATGGATATCGGTGCGGCGAGGATGCTGATCCACCGGCGTGGACCGTACCCATTTGACCCGATCGTCGCGGCGCTCATCCTGCGCGCCCTGGTGACCCGAGTCCCGCAAGCGGCCCAGGATCTGCCCGAACCGATGAGCGACGACGAGGTCGTTGATCTGCTGATGAGCTGTATCTCCAGGGGCTTCTTCGGCCGCGCGTAGCGTTAAATCCCTCCGCGCGAGACCAGTTGCGCGGCGATGACATTGCGCTGGATCTCATTGGTGCCTTCACCGACGATCATCAGCGGCGCATCGCGAAAGTATCGCTCGACGTCGTACTCGGTGGAATAGCCGTAGCCACCGTGGATCCGGACCGCGTTCAACGCAATCTCCATCGCCACCTCTGAGGCGAACAGCTTGGCCATGCCGGCCTCCATGTCGCAACGCTGGCCGCTGTCGAACTTTTCGGCGGCATACCGGGTGAGTTGGCGCGCGGCAGTGAGTTTGGTCGCCATGTCGGCGAGATAATTGCCGATCGATTGGTGCTTCCAGATGGGCTGGCCGAAGCTCTCCCGTTGCTGGGCGTAGGCCAACGCATCCTCAAGTGCGGCGGTCGCGACGCCCAGCGCGCGCGATGCCACCTGAATACGTCCGGTCTCGAGTCCTTTCATCATCTGGCCAAAGCCCCTGCCGGGCACCCCGCCGAGGATCGCTGAGGAAGGGACCCGGCAGTCATCAAACGACAATTCGCAAGATTCCACCCCCTTGTAGCCGAGCTTGGGGAGATCGCGTGACACCGTTAAGCCTTCGCCGTGCTCCACCAGCAGTACCGAGATGCCCTTGTGGCGCGGGGTGGCAGTGGGGTCGGTCTTGCACAGCAGCGCAATAAGACCCGATCGTCGCGCGTTGCTGATCCAGGTCTTCGACCCGTTGATAACCAGATCGTCTCCGTCGGCGCGCGCGGTGGTCGTCATCGCCTGCAGGTCCGAGCCGCCGCCGGGTTCGGTGAGCGCCATAGTGGCGCGCATTTCACCGGTGGCCATCCCCGGCAGGTATTTCTGCTTCTGCTCTTCGGTGCCGAACAGCGAGATGAGTTTGGCGACCACGGTGTGACCGCCCATTGCGCCGGCCAGGCTCATCCACCCGCGGGCCAGCTCCTGGGTGACCTCGACGTAGCAGGGCATGGAGACCGGCGAGCCGCCGTATCCCTCAGGGACGGCCAATCCGTAGATGCCGATGCGCTTCATCTGGTCGATCCACGCCTCGGGGTAGGTGTTGGCATGTTCGACGTCGCGGATCGAAGGCTTGACGTCGCGGTCGATGAACGCACGGATGGTTTCGACCAGGATGGTCTCTTCCTCGCTGAGTGTCGTGATCATCAGGCTCCCTGAAAGTGGCTCGTTGGTGGACCGTCAGTTGGTGGGGGCGTCGCCCAGTGTTGTTACTCGCTGGCGTACCAGGTCATCGATGTCGTGGGGCGAATAACCCAACTCGCGCAAGATGTCTGCGCTGTGGGCACCGAGCGCGGGTACATCGCCGACCGGAACGTCGACACCGGCCAATGTGGCCGGCGGGAGCAGTCCCTCGACCATCCCGCCGGGTGCCCGAAACGGCCGCCGACGGTCTCGTTCGGCCAGCGCCGGATGGTTCCACAGCTGATCGGGTTTGTTTATCCGCGCGTTGGCCACGCGGGCCTTCTCCAACCGGAGTTCGAATTCGGCGGCGGTGAACTTGGTGATCGCGGCGGCGATGATGGACTCGAGTTCGTCGCGGTGCGCCAGGCGATCCGGGTTCTCGGCGAACCGCGGATCGTTCACCAGCTCTGGTCTGCCGAGCACGTCCTCGCACAACCGACGCCACTCGGGTTGGTTCTGGACGGCCAGCAGCACTGTGCGGCCGTCGCCGGCGGTGAACGGTCCATAGGGCGCGATCGTTGCGTGTCGGGCGCCGGTGCGCTGCAGGGGGGTTCCGGTGCCGTAATGGCTGTAATACATCGGCTGGCCCATCCACTCGGCCAGCGCGTCGAACAATGACACCGATACCGGTGTGACTTGCCCGGTGGTGGCCCGCATATAGAGTGCGGTCAGCACACCGGAGTAGGCGAACATTCCCGCGGCGATGTCGGCGACGGAGATTCCGGCTCGGGCGACCTCTTCGGGTGAGCCGGTGGACGACAACAGGCCGGCCTCGGCTTGCACCAACAGATCGTAGGCCTTGCGCTGGCTCCAGGGGCCATCGTTGCCGTAGCCGGTGATCGTGCAGACCACCAGCTCCGGGTTGGATTTCGTCATGGCCGCGGCGTCCAGCCCCATACGCGCGGCTGCGCCCGGCCCCAGGTTGTGCACCAGCACATCGGCGCCGTCGAGTAACCGGCGGACGACACCTTGACCCTCCGCATGTTTGAGGTCGAGGGTGAGCGACTCTTTACCCCGGTTCAGCCAGACGAAGTAGCTCGAGTCGCCGTACACGGTCCGGTCATAGCCGCGCGCGAAGTCGCCGCCACCGGGGCGTTCGATCTTGATCACCCGGGCGCCGAGGTCCGCGAGTTGGCGGGTGGCATAGGGGGCGGCCACCGCTTGTTCGATACCTACCACGGTGATACCCGCCAACGGCGCGTCGATCATGAGACCGGTACTGACATTGTCATTATGCGAAGCTTCCCTGCATTGAGTGACATTATCGTCAGATCGATCTTAACTCACGGCGAAGTCGAGGTCGTAAGAGGTGCACTGCGAGGGCTTGACCTCGATCGACGCTTGCGATTAAGTGACGATGATGTCAGAATGCTACCCCCATGGCGATTGCGACGAGTGGGTCGGTCGCCTGAAGCCATCGAACCGATAACGAAGAGGTGCCTGCTGTGGATCTGAGACTGCGTGACAAGGCGTTCATTGTCGTCGGCGGCACAGCCGGCATGGGCTTGGCGGGGGCCACCGCGCTGGCCGAAGACGGGGCCGCGGTGGCCGTAGTGGGCCGCAATGAGTCAAAGGCGAAGGACGCCGCTTCGGCCCTTGTTGCCTCGGGGGCGGTGGCAGCCCACGGTCTGGTCTATGACGTGAGTGAGCCCGGCGCTGCCGTTGAGGCGGTCGCCGCGGCTGTCGAGTTGCTCGGTCGCCTGGACGGGATTGCCATCACGATGGGCACCGCGGGGATGATGCCGATCGACTCCGACGACGACGCGTGGACCGCCGCGTTCCGAGACGTGCTGCTGGCGACCACCCGCAGCGTGCAAGCGGCACTGCCGCACCTGGCCGAGAGCAAGGGTGCGATCGTCACGACGGCGGCGTACTCGGCACGGTCGCCGGAGGAGCCGCGGCTGCCGTACGCCAGTCTCAAGGCCGCGGTGTCGACGTTCACCAGAGGGATCGCCCGCACCCACGGTAAGGACGGCATCCGGGCCAACTGCATCGCACCGGGCGCGGTGGAAACCGATGCGCTGCACGCTATTCGCGGATACATCGCGGAGAACAAGGGCTATCCCTACGAGGAGGCGTTGGAGCGCGCCCTTGTCGAGGATTTCGGTTTTGACGCGGCGTTGCTGCGCCCCGGCCAGCCCGACGAGGTCGGTGCGCTGATCGCGTTCCTGCTGTCAGATCGATGCGGCTTCCTGACCGGCCAGACGATCGGCGTGGATGGTGGGGCGCCGTAAGGGCTTCATTCGAGATCAGGACGAGGGTTTGACGCCGAGGTGGCGACCGCCATCCCGGTGATCCATTCCGGGACCGGCTCGTAAACCAGCGGTGTGACCGGTCTGCCTCCGCCGGCGGCGCCGGCGGCCAGCCAGGTGCGGACTTCGTTGGCCCCCGCGCCGGCACGCGAGTGGGCGGTATCGACCAGGTCGATCAGAGCCGATGTGTTCCAGGTCGACATCGCCTGCAGCACGTCAGTGTCCCAGTCCGGGCGGATCTTCGTCCGCGCTTCGGCCATCCCCTCGGTGATGATCCGGGCGCGATCTTCGTCGCTGAGGTCGTAGGTGTCGACCTCCAGGCTCGGCGGCGAATGTGACAGCCCGCCGGTGCCGATCACCAATACGCGCTGAGTATGTTCGTCGAGAAATTGCCCGACCGCCGCGCCGAAATCGGCGACGCGGCGGCCGGTCGGCAGGGGAGCCGTCGCACAGTTCACCGGCAGCGGAATCACGGGTTTGGTGTCCAACTCGCCCAGCAGATCGCGGATCGGCTGGGCAAAGGCATGGTCCAATCCGATGTCACGGCAGACTGCGATATCGAATCCCGCGGACAGTAGATACTCGGACAGCTCGCCGGCGAGTGCGGACGGCACGGCGAGCTCGCCTGCCCTATGGCGACCCTCGGCGATAATCGACGCGGACAGCGCCACGGCGAAGGCAGGCACCACGTGGCGGAAGGCGCGCCGATGGTCCCCGCCGAACAACACCACCACATCCGGGTCGAAGCGCCGGACCTCCTCGGCTGCCGCAGCCAGTGCGGCGCGAAAATTCTGGCCGAAGCGTTCCTCGACGTCGCGCTCCTTGCCGGGGCTGTGGCTTGCGCACACGACCAGTCGATCAGGCGTCATGCCGTTTCCCCCATACGCGCTCAATCTTCAATTGATATAGCCCCTTCGGGACAGTTCGCCACACCGATGCGTGCTCCCTCAACCTGGTCTGGCGGCACAGTGCCGTCGCCGATCACGTGGCCGTAGCCCTCGTCGTCATCGACGAAGACACTGGGCGCCAGCGAATAGCACATGCCATGGCCCATACACTTATTCCGGTCAATGGACACCTTCATGAAGTTTGGCCCTCGATCGTCAGGTGCAGCGACTCCAGTCCGGTGGTGCCCCGTGGCCAGTGCACCTGTGGCGTTGTGCCCGGGGCGATGTGGTAGTTGGGAATCCGCTTGTGCCATTCGTCGTAGAAGATCTGCATTTCCAATCGCGCCAGATGCGAACCGAGGCAACGATGTGGACCCAGGCCGAAGCTGACATGCGGGTTCTCGGATCGGTGGAAATCGATCTCATAGGGATGCGGGAAGACTGCCTCGTCGCGGTTGGCCACCGCGAGGTAGCCCGTGATCCGACTGCCTTCGGGCAGGCTGTGGCCCGCCAGTTGCGTTTCTCCTGAAGTCACGCGGGGGATAAACGGTGCGGGCGGGTCCAGTCGCAGTAGCTCTTCGGTCGCCGCCGGAATGAGTGACGGATCCGCGGCGATTTCGCGTCGTCGGTCCGGGTTTTGGGCCAACCGCTGCATACCCATGCCGAGCGAGTCCGTGACGGTGTCCAAGCCTGCGAGGACAAACAGGAAGCACAATCCGATGGCCTCCTGGTCGGAGAGAGCATCAGCGGGCTCGAGATTGAGCACTTGGCTCAGGACATCATCGCCCGGTACGCCGCGTCGCTTGGCGACGAGTTCGGAGAGATACTGGAATAGTTCAGCGGCTTTGACTAGGCCTTCCTGGGCCGCCTCGTCCACCGATGTCTGGCCACTGGCGGCACTGAGGTTCAACACGGCGTTCTTCCACTCGATGAACTGGTCGCGCATGTCGAGCGGGAAGCCGAACAGGGTGAGAAACACCTGGGTGGGAAACACCGCAGCGAGTTCGGAGACGAACTCGCATTCACCGCGCTGTGCGATCGGTTCGATCAATTCGATGGCCTGCTTGCGCAGATCGGGTTCCAGTGGCTTGATCACCCTGGGACTGAAAACGGGTTGCAGGATCCGACGGTAGTGAGTCTGCTCCGGCGGGTCGAACGCGATCGGTACCAGCGGTACCGGGCTGGCCAGCACGTCGAAGGCCTTCTTCGACGAGAACGTCAACGGGTCTTTCAGCATCAGTTCGAGCAAGTCACGACGGGTGGCGGCGTAGCCATCCTCGACCTCGAGAAGCGGGTGGGAGGCCAAGCTGCGCCAGGCGTCGTCGCGGGCCACCGGAATAGGGAGGCTGTCGGTGGCCACTTTGGGTAGGGAGCCAGCACTCAAATCTGATCCTCGATTCCGTCTCGGCCCGCTCGCGTTGGCGAAGGCCTCCGGACACATCGAAGTGTGCCAGTGCTGTCAGAAAGAGACAAGGCTAGACCAGCGAACTCCGATCCATCATGTGACGTTAATATGCTTTGATGCCTGGTATGACAACCAGATCGACGCATTGTCGAGTGCTACTCAGCGGGTATACGTTAATGTCAGAAAATATCGAACCGTGGTTCCGGTGGTCCAGCGGACCGTCGCTGGAGGCGGTCCGCCTGGTTTCGCCGGCCCGCAAGCTCGCGCCGGCGCGCCACTGCCTCGCTATCGAACCCACCTTCCGCGAAACATTCAGTGCCCCTTGCTGACGGGGTGACGATGAGAATGGAGAATCACTCATGCCATTGGCGATAACCGAGGACCACCGTGCGCTTGCCGAGGTTGCCAAGGCGGTGGTCGCCGGGCGTGCCGGGACTGCGGGTGCCCGCCGCGTGCTACTCGACGCGGAGCTGAGCGGTCGGTGGTGGCTCGATGACGGGCTCTGGAAAGAGATCGTGTCCACCGGCTGGCTGGGCTTGCACATCGATGAGCGATTTGGCGGTCAGGGCTATGGTCTGCCCGAGCTGACCATCGTCGCCGAGCAACTCGGCCGGGCGGCGATCAGTGGACCGTTCCTGCCCACCGTTGCCGCATCGGCGGTGATCGCCGAAGCTGGCACTGACCAGCAGTGCCAGCGGTGGCTGCCGCGGCTCGTGTCCGGTGACGTGGTGGCTGGGATCGCGGTGGGCGGTACCACCACCGTTGCTGTGCGGACCGATTCGGAGATTTCACTCGACGCCGTCGCCGCCTTGGCGGAACCGGACGCCGATGTGTTCCTGATTCCGGTCGGAGACGACCTGGTGCTGGTCGAGGCCGGCGACACCGTCAGCACCCGCCGGGCCGACTCTGCCGACCAGCTGATGCGGTCGGTCACTGTCCTGGGGTTGTCGTCGACCCCCATCGGCGATGTGTTCCCAGGTGCCGCTGCCGCGGCAGTCCGGATTCTGCGCCTGGTTGCCGCCGCCGAGGCGGTCGGCGGTCTGGCGGCGTGCACCGAGATGGCGACGACCTACGCCGCCACGCGGGAACAGTTCGGTCGGCCGATCGGATCCTTCCAAGCTGTGAAACATCACTGCGCGAACATGCTGGTCGACACGGAACTCTCGGTGGCAGCCACCTGGGACGCCGCCCGTGCGGCCGGACCCGAAGCCGACTTGGCCGCCACGATGGCGGCCGGTCAGGTGCTGCCTGCCTATCAGCGGGTGGCGCTGCAAAACATCCAGGTGCACGGCGGGATCGCCTACACGTGGGAGCACGATGCACATCTCTACGTCCGGCGCGCGACGGTGCTGCTTGCCGTTGCCGGTGGCCCGGAGGCTTTGCGGGACAGGGTTATCGAACTGCAATCCGGGGGTATTCGGCGTCGTCAAACGCTGGACCTGCCGCCCGATGCTGAGCAGTACCGGCAGGCCGCGCAGAATTTTCGCGTCGAACTCGACCGTACCGACCAGGCAGATCGTCAGAAAGCCTGGGCGCGCAGCGGTTATCTTCAAGCGCATTGGCCCAAGCCTTACGGTCGAGCGGCCAGCTCGGTCGAGCAGCTCATCATCGAGGAAGTGCTCGGCGACCTCGACAAACCCAGTTTGGGGCTCGGCGAATGGGTGGTTCCTACACTGCTGCAGCACGGCAGCTCCGAGCAGATTGATCGCCTGATCTGGCCCAGTCTCGAGGGTGAGTTGCGGTGGTGTCAGCTGTTCAGCGAGCCGGGGGCCGGGTCCGATGCAGCGGCCGTGTCCACCAAGGCCACTCGGGTTGACGGTGGCTGGCTGGTGGCCGGCCAGAAGGTGTGGACCAGCGATGCGATGAATTGTCAACGCGGGCTGGCCACCGTGCGCACCGATCCGGCCGCGCCCAAGCACAAGGGCATCACGGCGATGATGATCGATCTGGCCGACCCGAACGTGGAGATCCGCCCGCTGACCGAGATTACCGGCGAGACGCTGTTCAACGAGGTGTTCTTCAACGAGGTCTTCGTGCCAGACGAAGACGTGGTCGGTGCGGTGAACGCCGGATGGGCGGTGGCGATGGCGACGTTGGGCAACGAGAGAGTCTCCATTGCAGGAGGATCGGTAACAATGGTCGCCGACGAACTCATCGAACTTTTGGTGCGTCATCGCGGCAGCGACACCGGTTTTGCCCGCGAAGTTGGCGCGTTGTTGGTTGAAGCGTATTCCGTTGCGGCGCTGAATCTTCGACAGGCCGCCCGATCAGTCTTCGACTCCGGCCCCGGCATTGAGGGCAATGTCACGAAACTCTTCGGCGCCGAACACGCTCAACGTGTTGCCGAACTTGCGCTGCGCATCGCCGGTCCGGCGATACTCATCGGCGGTGAAGGACGCGTGCTGCACGATTATCTGTTCAGTCGCTGCCTGACGATCGCTGGTGGAACGTCGGAGGTTCTGCGGAATCTGATCGCAGAGCGCATTCTCGGTCTGCCGCGTGAACCAAAGTAGACCGGAGAATCGCCATGATGTGCACCATCGCCGGAATCGGACGCACCGCCCGCACGGGCGGGTCCGGCCTGGTGCGCGCCGGCGCGGTGGTGGCGAGCGTTCCTACGAGTTGATTTACGTAACCGGGACGGGACGGAACAGCGGAAGCCACACCCGGCTGTCCTCCTCGCCGGACAACGCGGTCCAGTCTTCGAAGAAGACCTCAACCGGCATGCCGACGCTGATCTGTTCGACGGAAACGTCAACGACATTGGAAATCAACCGCACGTCGGGTTCCTCGGCAAGTGCGACCATCGCGACGATGTAGGGCGGTTCGAAGCCGGGAATCCACGGTTGCCGATTAATGGTATAGGCGGCAACGGTGGCTCGGCCGGATACCGGTTCCGGTGCCACGTCGGTACTCCGGCATCGCCAGCACGCCGGGGCCGGCGGATGGAAGAAATGTCCACAGCTGTGGCAGCAGAAGATCAGTAGCTCGCCACGCTCACCGCCGGTCCAGAACGCCTTGGATTCGGCGGTCGGGTTCGGCGGCAGTCGCAGCTTCGGTCGCTGGTATGCCGACTCGTCGGTCTTGGTTTCAACGGACATGCGGCTGCCCCGATCCGGCCGGCGTGGCATGACTGCGATTGCGCATGTACGTGAATCTCCTTGTGCCCGTGGGATTCCAGTCGGGCGAGTAAGCGATTCTGACCACGACATCGTCCTCGCGCAGTCATCCAGGTGTGCGCGATCGTCAGATCGTGCTACCACACCCGCTGAACCGTCCTATAAACCCAATGGATTAGTCATAGTACGGTATCATTAATATGTACGCCATGTCAGAAGTCAGGCCGCATGGGGCGTTACGAGCAGCTGCTCTTGCGGGGATACGAGTCGTCGAACTGGCGGGGATGGGGCCGGGTCCTCATGTCGCCATGGTGCTGGCTGATCTGGGCGCAGACGTCGTGCGTGTGCAACGCCCCGGGCAGACAGGCGGCCAAGCAAATCCACAATTGCGGGGCCGACGGATCGTGGAGGCGGATCTGAAGGACTCAACCGACCATGCGGAGGTCCGACGGCTCATCGACCGGGCCGACGTGCTGATCGAGGGATTCCGGCCCGGTGTCACTGAGCGACTCGGTCTGGGGCCCGAAGTTTGCTCGGCCACGAACCCGGCTCTGATCTATCTGCGAATGACCGGGTGGGGACAGACCGGTCCGCGCGCCCAAGAGGCGGGTCACGATATCAACTACATAGGACTGGTCGGGTTGCTCCACGCGATCGGTCCTGCCGAGCAGCCCCCGGTCCCGCCGTTGAATCTGGTCGGTGATTACGGCGGAGGCTCGATGCCCGCCGTCATCGGGGTGCTGGCCGCGCTCATCGAGCGCCACACCTCAGGCTGCGGCCAGGTGATCGACGCCGCCATTGTCAACGGTGCAGCCCAACTCTCGCAGGCGATCTGGTCGATGCGTGCTGATGGTCGATGGTCAGACGATCGGGGCACCAATACCTTTGACGGATCGGCTCCGTTCTACCGCACCTACCGCTGCGCCGATGGTTGCTACGTTGCAGTCGGAGCGCTCGAGCCGGAGTTCTTCGCCGAGATGTTGGCGGGGTTGGGTGTCGCCCCCGAGGCAGTCGGGGCGCAGCGCGACAAGTCGGGGTGGCCGGCGATGCACTCGCTGTTATCGGAAGCGTTCGCGCAACGGTCCCGCGATGAGTGGTCCGAGGTGTTCGCGGGCACGGACGCGTGCGTGACGCCGGTCTTGAGCATGGCTGAAGCGGCTTCTGACGATCACTTGTCCGAGCGCGGCGTGTTCATTGAGATCGATGGCGTGACGCAGCCTGCGCCGGCGCCGTGCTTCTCCCGAACCCCGCAGCGACTGCCCTCGGGTCTGCCCCCTAACGCTGAAGCGCTTAATGCTGTTTGGCGGGACTGAACGTAACGCGTGTCGCCGGTTGGCGCTGGCCCGCCATGTCGACAAAATCCAGCTCGACTCTGACATCAATGCCATAGTCAGCGGACATTGATCACGTGGAACATGAGGTCGCATGAACACGGAGATGTCAAGGCGCAGACATATAAATACTTCCCCGCCGGGGTCCCGCGATCCGGGTTGACTGTTCCCGCAGCGAAGACCGATGTTGATATCTGACGGTATGTACACTCCACGGAGGAAGGGCGCATCAATCCGTCGAGGCGGGGCAGGGCAATGCCCCGGTCTGTGGCCACCGATGACGGTTAAGGGAAGGTATGACGATGGCGGACCGCGAAGAGGTCGAACGGGAGTTCCGGCGCTACTACATGATCGGGCCCGTGATGGAGGACTGGGTGGGATGGGCGAATCTCTTCACCGACGACGCCGCCTACTTCGACCATTTCTACGGCACATTCACCGGACCAGGTGAGATCGCGCCGTACCTTGAGGGCACCATGGGCGCGTCCCCCATGGTGTACACGGTGCTGAAGTGGTACGTCATCGACGGAGATCGCGCGGTGTACGAATGCCTCAACCGTGCCGATAACCCGGAGCCGGGGGCGCCACCGATCGATTTCCCCTCCTATCAGATCGTCGACTATGCCGGCGGCGGCAAATGGAGCCGGGAAGAAGACATCTGGATCATGGGCGAGATGAAGCAGTTCGCGGAGCGCTATCAAGATGCCGAGCGCCGATTTCCCCAGACCCTTGAGGACAAGCTCAGTCGGCAAGACTGGGGGCCATGGGTGGATTGGGCGAGACCGCAGCAGGGACATCAAGCCCGTCCGTCGTGGTCAACCAAGCCAGATTTCACCCCGTTTCGCGGGATCGGTGACATCGATTTCGGTATCCGTTCCCACTGACCTGTTCCTCTCGTTCTGGTACTCCCCGACTTTCATAACGCATGCGGCGATCGATCCACGGGTCAACCCCCGGCGCAAGAATGCTGATGTCGACGGCATCTGAATTTTGACCCCTGGCGGCAGGGCGGTTTCCAGTTGAGGGAACATCCACTCCCGATGCTCAGCATCGACGATCCGGTCTATGCCGAGATCGTCGTCCACGCGACAGACCCGGCCTGCGAGGAGGTCATGTGCAGATCAAGGAGCTATCAGATTCCCTGGCCGCGCTGGGACAGCTGGCTGGCCGATACCAGGCTGAACATCCAGTGATTTCGGATCGATTGCAAACCCGCGATAGAGCCGATCCCACGACGCGTTCCCAAAACCTGTCCTACGCGTTCCGGCGCTTAGATCGCCACCCGCTTTAACCCGCGTAATTGGAGTTTTCAACACGTCCCCGGGGGCGGGGGACCTGTGTGAATAGGTGTTGAAAACTCTAGTGGATGACCTGCGGGGGCCTGGTTCGCGGTGGTGGTGGCGCGCCGGGGACTGATCTTTGGTGTTGCCAGGGTTGAGTATGGGCCTGATGAGAAGCCTAGAGGGGGTGTGACTGGCCGGTGGGCAGGGGCCTGTCGTGGACGACTATCGGCCACCAGAACCAGCGGCCGGCCAGCGTCGCTATCGCCGGTATGACGAATGAGCGCACCAGCAGCGTGTCGAGCAGCAGCCCGAGTCCCACGGTGGTCCCGATTTGGGCGATGTTGTGGGCGTAGCCGGCCAGCATCGCCAGCATGGTGAACCCGAAGACAAGCCCAGCGGTGGTCACCACGCCGCCGGTGTTGACCATCGACCGGATGATGCCGGTCTTGATCCCGGCCGGTATCTCGTCTTTGAAGCGCGCGACCAGCAGCATGTTGTAGTCGGCACCCACGGCCACCAGAAACACGAAGGCGATCGGTGCCACCGACCAGTGCAACGGGTTACCGATGATGTCCTGCCAGACGAACGCCGCCAGCCCCAGTGCGGACAGGTAGGACAATGCCACCGTGCCGATCACGGCGATCGCCGCGACCAGGCTGCGCAGCAGGATCACGATCACGCAGAACACGAAGGCGAACGCGGCCACCACGCTGGTGGTGAAGTCCTCCCTGGTGAACGCCTCGATGTTGAGCAGGGTGCCGCCCGGGCCGCCGATGCTGACGGTGCTGCCTTCCAGCGACGTGCCTTTCACCGCCTGCAGCGACGTGGGAATGATCTTGGCGCTCAGGGCCATCGCGTCGCTGCTGAACCCTTCCATGTGGGGGGTGACAAGCATCCGCGTCGCCTTCCCGTCTGCGGAGAAGAAGTACGTCATCGCGTCCTTGAACAACGGATTGTCGAAGGCTTGGCTCGGCAGGAAGAACGAGGAGTTGGGGTCGCCCACATCGAAGTTGTCACGGAGTTCCGCGGTGAATTGCGTGAGCTCCGAGATCTGCGGGATCAGCACCATCAGGGTGTCCTGCAGCGGCGTCGTCACCGCGTCGACCTGATCGACGAAGTCGCTCAGCGTCGCCAACTGGCCGGACAGTACGGGCAGCGCCTGGTCGGCCGCGCGGGTCCCGTCGATCACCTCCGCGATCAAGCCGTCGAAGCGGTGCAGGTCGTCGAAGATCGAGAAGCCGTCGAGCGCGGCCCGGCAGTACTCGTTATCGCGGCACGGCGGGATCGTGTCCACGAAGTCGACGGCGGGTTGAGCGAGATCGCGCAGGGTATCCAGCTTTTCGACCACGCCGCTCAGTGCGGTGCGCAGTTCGGCGGCTCCACCGCGGATCTGGCCCAGACCTCGGCTGCCCGTCGCCTGCGCCTGCTCCAAGCCGCGGATCGCGACCCTCAGCTGTCCGACCCGCCCCGACAGCGCGCTGAGATCATCGGCCCGGTGCGTCAACAGGTCGGTCACCTGGGTCAGCCGCTGACCGATGTAGCCCGCCTGCGAGGTCAGCGTCCCCTGTTTGAGCGGGGCGCCCAGCGGTCGGATGATGCCTTGGACATTGTTGACCCCCGGGATCGACAGGATCGCGTTGGTCAGCTTCGCCAGGGCGATCATGTCCGACGAGTTACGCATGTCGTGATCGGACTCGACCAGAAAGACACTGGGCGACATGATGTTCGGCGGCAGGTGTCGGTCGGCGGCGGCGTAGCCCAGGTTGGCCGGCGAGTCGCTCGGCTGCGCGATCCGTTCGTTGTAGCTGGGTTGGTAGCTCGGCAACACCAGCAGCGCGGGGGCCAGCAACGCGAGGCTTCCCACCAGAACCGGCCCCGGCCACCGCACCACATGGGTGGCGATGCGCCGCCACCGCCGCAGCGAGCCCTGCTCGCGAGGTTCGAAGAACCCGAACCGGCTCCCCACGGCCAGTGTGGCCGGCCCCAGCGTCAGCGCCGCGGCCAATGTCACCAGCACCGCGATGGTGCACGGCAGCCCCGACGTGCTGAAGATGGCCAGGCGCGTAAAGGCCATACAGGCGGTCGCACCTGCGACGGTCATGCCCGAGGCGATGATGATGTGCTGCACTCCGGCCAGCGCGGTGTAGTAGGCGTCGGCGGGATCTTCACCGGCGCGGCGCGCCTCCTGATATCTGCCCAGCAGGAAGATGCCGTAGTCGATACCGGCACCGAGCACGATGACGGCAAGAAGCGCTGAGGCGAATATGGACACCCCGATGACGCGGTGCTCACCGAGCAGCGCTACCAGGGGCCGCCCGACACCGAGCCCGGCGCCCGCCACCAGCAGCGGCATCGACACCGTGATCGGCGACCGATAGACCCACAGCAGAATGGCGCCGACGAGGAGACCACAGGAGATCAGCAGCAGCAGGATCGAGTCGTTGATCGACACGAGCTCGTCGTTGACCACCGCCGACGGCCCGGTCAGGTGTGCGCTGAGCCCATCGGGCGGTGGGGATTCGGCGATGATGTCCCGAACGGCCTGGGTGGACTCCATCGCCAGTGCGGTGCCCATGTTGCCCGCCAGGTTGAGCAGAACGTAGGCGACTTTGCCGTCGGCGCTTTCGTTGGCGGGCGCGAACTGCGGATCGGACCACAGGTCCATCGAGGAGTTGACGTGCTTTTTGTCCTGGTCGATTCGCTCGAGAACCGTCGAATAGTACTGGTGCGCTCCGTCTCCCAGCGGCTCGTCGCCCTCGATGAGCAGGTAGACGAAGTTGTTGGTTCCGGCACCGCCGAAGTAATCGCCCATCTTGGCGATGGCCTGCACGGAAGCCGCGTCGTCGGGCAGGAATGACCGGGCGTGCCCTTTGATCACGGTCTCGAGCTGCGGGACAGCGAGATTTAATACCCCCCCGAGCGCGAGCCACGAGACGATGACCGGCAGCGCGAAGACGTACAGCAGCCGGGCCGGCAGTGGCCGTCCCGGCCCGGCCTGGTCGCCGTTGGATCGCAATATCGTCGGCGTGTTCACGAGACCACGACCTCGCAGGACACCGCGGTCGAGTCGGAAGCCTGTTCGTCGCGAATCCGCCCGTCGACGGTGACACGGCAGGACAGCGGTGCCGCGTCGGCCTGGGCGATCACGCCGCTGGAGACCGTGAGCTGCCGCGTTCGCAGCGTGGCGAGCCACGGCAGAGTGCTCGACACCTCACGCACCGTGCCGTCGGCGTCGAGATACGACGCGGACACGACGGTACCGACGGGGCCGTCGAGGCGGTACTCGATGACTTTCTCCCGGAGTTTCCCCGCCGACGGCGGGCGGGCCGAATGCCCGATCGCAGGGTCGGGAATATCACTGAGCCGCAGGTGGGCGATGTATACCCCGGCAATGCACAGGGTTGCGGCGACAACCAGATGAACCCACGCCTGACGCATGTGCCCTGCCTCCTCATCCGTCGACCTTTACCCGATACCAGCGGTACCGAAATTAATTGAACGGTCGGTCATTTGATAGCGAGTGCTTGTAACGTCACAGCGCCCCAACAGTGCGTTTCACGTCACATCCATTGATATATCCGCAGATGGATCGGGGGTTTTCGGTTGGGGAACCTGGTAGAAGGGACAGGTGGCGAGAGCTGGAACCAAAGGCGTCCCCCGAGCTCAGCGTGAACAGCAGATCCTCGACGCAGCGTGCCGGGAGTTCGCGCGTGCCGGGTACGCCGGCATGTCGCTTGCCGCTGTCGCTGCCGGGGCCGATATCTCCAAACCGATGATCCTGGCGTACTTCGGATCCAAAGAACAGCTCTATATCGCCTGCCTAAAGCGCGCCAGCGACAAGGTCGGGGACCAGATCGAGGCCGCCATGGGGCGGGTACCGCCGACACTGGCGCTGCCGCAGGAGGTTTTCCGCGCCATCTTCCACGCCTTGGATCCGCGACCTGCCGACTGGCTCGTCATCTGGGATCAGACCCTGCCGGAGGGCGGTGACGCACTCGCTGCCGCGAAGACCGCGCGTTCGAGGCTGGTCGAACTCGCCGGACAGGGGGTCGCGGCGATCGGGGAGGCGCCGGCCGACCGGGCGATGCAACTGCGCGAGCGCGAGGATCTCGCGGTGCTCACCCAGGGGTGGATGGGCATGGTGGGCGCCATCGTCAATTGGTGGATTCGCCATCCCGACCAAACCGCTGACCAGATGGCCGAACGGGCCGGCCGGGCCCTCGCCGTCGTGGCCGGCGCCGGCCTGTCCGACGAGTGGACGGCTGACGCTGCGCCGGCCACCCCGGCGCCGGGGGTACGGGTGCGCGGCTCGGAGACCGGGCGGCCGCTGATGGCGGCATTCGACCTGTTCGGCCGGCGCTGGGCGATACTGATTGTCTGGCAACTACGAACGGAGGCAAAGAGCTTCACGCAGCTGCAAGAAGATACCGACGTCACGCCCGGGGTGCTGCGAATGCGGCTACAAGAACTGACCGATGCACGCATCGTGCGAGACCGAAACGCGCAGTACTCCCTCACCGCGCTGGGTCGCAGCCTGCTCGTCGCGCTGGCCCCGTTGGAGTTATGGGCCAAGGCGTGGTCGGCCAAGCGTTGACCGCGCTAAGGGCCGGTGGCCGGCCGCACGTCCACCCACTCGATGTATCCGGACCCTTCCACCGGTTCGCCCCGGAACTTTGCGGTGTAGCTGTAGGCGCCCGAATATCCGCGGCCATGCCCGAAACGCATCGGTGAATCGACCGCGCCATCGACCGTGAGAATCTCCTGGCCGCGGTCGCGGACGACCCACCGCAGGCCGGCCGGCAGCCGCATCCGGCGGCCCCAGCGATCGACCGCGGGTTCATCCTGATATGTGACATCGAAATCGACGTCATCGAAGACGGTGGTCTCGCCGCCGAGGACTCGCAGGTGCGCGAGCAAGCAGGCGGTGTGCCCCCGAGCGCTGACCTTGGTCAGCAGCAACTGTGTTCGATCATCCAATTGCAGAACCTGGTAGGTGAAGAAGTCCACAGGTAATTTCAGCCGGGCAGGCACCGGTTTTCGGCTCAGCCCCTGATGCCCGGCGCATCGCGCGTACTCGAACGTGCCGAGCCCGCGGATCGCGGTCTCACCGGCGCCATCGGTGATCGTTCCCCGGTATGGCGCCAGCAGACTCAAGTGCTGGTAGATCGGCGTGTCGACGAAGAACGACGCCTGTCGTGTCACGGTCAGGTCCAGATCGAGCGAGAACGTGGCGTATCTGCCGCGAACCCTGACCTCGGGCAGTCGAATATCCAGCTCAAGGTCATCGCCCCAGCGCAGCATTGAGCCGTCGTCGGCGAACGCACACTCGGTCGCGGCGTCGTACGCCCGATAGTGATGCTGATCGGCGTACGCGGTCGACGAGAACACCGTGCTGGTATTTCGGACGTCCGGGGCGGCGAGCGCGTCGTTGTCGAAGATCTCCGTTCCGGTGGCACCCAGCAGTGTCATGGTGTTGATGTACCGATACGGGTCCGGCAGCCGCGGAACGAAAACACCGAAGTGGGTCCACGCCCACAACCGTGAGTCCAGATGCGGTCGCATCCGGTAGCCGGCCGGCAGCGCGCGACACGAATTCGCCATCCGCCGGTCGACCGGCGGCGTGACGCGCAGCACGGTCGCCGCCAACGCGCGCGACACCACTCGATCCATGATCGTACCTCCCGGGGCATGCAATTGAACGATCGGTAATATCGCCGTCTCGTCAGACTACAACCACACGAGACAAGCGCGGACAGTCATCCGCTAGTTTTCTCAGCACCTATCGGTCCCCCGCCCCCGGGACGGGGACCTGTGTGGTTAGGTGTTGAAAACTCGTGTGGATGCCGGCGGCCGCCGGTGCGCGGTCGTGGGGCGCGTCGCCTGCGGGCTTCCGGTGGTCGGTCAGCCCTGAGACGGCCCGGTCTGGTTGAAACGCGCAGCAATCCGCGGATTGTCCAGCAGGTGCTCCGGGAACCCGGGACCTGCGTGGGCGTGGGTCTGCTCGGACGCCACGGCGGCGCCGCAGTGCGCGCACACCACGACGGCCTCCAGGTCGTGGCCGCACGGCTCGTGGCTCAGGATCACGGGCAGTTCCTTGCCGTGATGCATCCACCGGTCGCCCCAGGTCTTCATCGCGGCCATGATGGGGAAGAAGTCACGGCCGGATTCGGTGAGCAGGTATTCATGCCTGACCGGCTCGGTCTGGTATTCCCGGCGCTCGAGCAGGCCGGCGCCGACGAGTACCCGCAGTCGGTCGGTCAGGGTGTTGCGGGCGATGCCCAGGGAAGCGATGAACGCGTCGAACCTGGTTTCGCCGTAGAAGGCCTCGCGTAGCACGAGCAGCGTCCAGCCGTCACCGACCAGGTCGGCGGTGCGCGCGATGGTGCAGGGCCATCTGGCGAACGAGGTCGTTTTCACGTCGATGAGCATATCAGTTGCGTGTTGAGACCGACTTGTGGCGACGGCGCCGACGGGTTACTGTCGGGTCAGTTTCAATATGCAACTGCCGAGGAGCGATGCATGTCCGAAGTCACTCTCACCACCGGGCGCGAGCCCACGCTGAAGCCGACCGCCTGCATCCTGTGCGAGTGCAACTGCGGCATCGAGGTGCTCGTCGAGCCCGATACCGGACGGTTCCTGAAGATCCGCGGCGACAAGGCGCACCCGGCCTCGGCCGGCTACACCTGCAACAAGGCACTGCGCTTGGACGCCTACCAGAACGGCCGCAACGAACGGCTCACCACGCCGCTGCGGCGCCGCCAAGACGGCACCTTCGAAGAAATCGACTGGGACACCGCGCTCACCGAGATCGCCGAGGGGCTCACCCGGCTGCGCGACGAGCACGGCGGCGAGTCGATCTTCTACTACGGCGGAGGCGGCCAGGGGAACCATCTCGGCGGGGCCTACGCGCCGGCGACGATGGCCGCCTACGGCGCGCGCTTTCGCTCCAGCGCGCTGGCGCAGGAGAAGACGGGTGAATTCTGGGTTGCTGCCAGAATGCTCGGCCGTCCGCACCGATCCGATTTCGAGCACTGCGAGGTCGCGGTCTTCGTCGGCAAGAACCCCTATCAGTCCCACGGTTTCCCACGAGCCCGCTCGGTGCTCAAGGAGATCGGCAAGGACCCGTCCCGATCGATGATCGTGATCGACCCGGTCCGTACCCAGACAGCCGAGCTGGCCGACTTCCATCTGCAGCTGCGTCCCGGTACCGACCTGCACCTGTTGACCGCGATGGTGGCGGTGCTGGTGCAGGAGGATCTGATCGACCACACCTGGCTGGCCGAGCACACCGACGGGTTGGCCGAAGTCGCCGCGGTGATGCGCGACGTGTCGGTCGCGGACTACCTCGCCGTCGCCGACGTGCCCGAAGATCTCGTGCGCGCTGCCGCGCGACGCATCGCCGCGGCCGGGTCGGTGGCGATCCTGGAGGACCTCGGCGTCCAGATGAATCGCAACTCCACGACCGTGTCCTATGTCGAGAAGCTGTTGTGGCTACTCACTGGCAATTTCGCCAAGCGCGGAACGCAATACGTCTTCTCCGGGCTCGCGCCGATCGCCCGCGATCGCGGGCAGCCATTCGACCAGATCCCTCGCACCCCGGTCAGCGGGGCGGCCATCGTCAGCGGGCTGATTCCCTGCAATTCGATCCCCGACGAGATCCTCACCGACCACCCCGACCGGTTCCGCGCGGCGATCGTCGAGAGCAGCAACCCGCTGCACTCGCTCGCCGACAGCGCGCGGATGACGGAGGCATTCCGGGCCCTGGAGCTGGTGGTCGTCATCGACATCGCCCTGACCGAGACCGCGCGCGAGGCGGACTACGTACTCCCGCCGCCGACCCAGTACGAGAAGTACGAGGCGACCTTCTTCGACTTCGAGTTCCCGCGCAACCTGTTCCATCTGCGCCATCCGCTGCTGGACGCCCCGGCCGGCCAGCTGGCCGAGCCCGAGATCCACGCCCGGCTGTGCGAGTTGTCCGGGGCCGTCGGCGAGGCCGACTACGCGCCGCTGCGGGCAGCGCTGACGCAAGGCCGGGAGGCCTTCGCCCAGGCGATGCTGGGGGTGCTCGCCGACCGCCGGCTGGCCAAACTGGCCCCGGTCCTGCTCTACCGGACACTGGGCCCGACGCTGCCGGACGGCGCAGCGGCCGCGGCCGTGCTGTGGGGAGCGTCGCTGATGTGCGCGACGGAGAACCCGGCCGGTGTCGCGCGGGCCGGCTACGGCGAGGGGCTGATGGCCGGCGATCGGCTCTTCGAAGCGATCCTGGCCAGCCCACACGGGGTGGTCATCACCGACGACCAAGACGACGCGTCCTGGCAACGACTCGGCGGCCGGCGCATCCAGCTCGACGTACCCGAACTGCTCGATGTGGTGCGCAAACTCGGCGACGACGAAGCCGTCATCACCGAGCCCGACTATCCGCTGGTGCTCTCCGCGGGCGAGCGCCGCGACTTCACCGCCAACACGATCCTGCGCGACCCGGCCTGGCGTAAGCGCGATCCCGAAGGCGCGCTGCGGGTTTCGCAGGCAGACGCCACCGCGTGGTCGCTGGCGACCGGTGACCGGGTGCGGGTATGTACCCGCCGTGGCTCGGCCGAAGCCGTGGTCACGGTGGTCGACACCATGCGGAAGGGGCACATCTCGCTGCCGAACGGGCTCGGTCTGGTCTCCCAAGACGGCGAACAGGTCGGGGTGCGCCTGAACAACCTGACCGCGTCCGCAGACCGCGACGAATTCGTCGGCACCCCATGGCATAAGTCCGTCCCGGCGAGACTGGAGAAGATCTGATGCACACCCTGGAGCGCGACGGCCGCGCAATCGTGTTTCCCAAACCGCCGTCTTCGGAGGTCCGACCTCAATCGCCGATCGTGGTTTTGTTGCGTTGGTAATGCCGGCGCGCTTTCATGCGGTTGCCGCAGATGGCCATCGAACACCACCGCGCGGTGTTGGGCTTGCTGCGATCGATCAGGAACAGCCGGCACTCGGGGTTGGCGCAAGGACGTAGCCGTCCGGGACTGGAGATCCGCAGCGCGTCCCACGCGAGGATGACGCGCGCGGCGGCGTGGGAGGTCTCGCGCGTCGACAGGCTCCAGGAGATTCCGTCGTCAGACATGTTGGGGGACAGCCCAACTCCGTCGATAAACGGCTGCAACGTCTGCGGTCCACCGTCGCCGCGCACCACCGTTTGCAACGCCGTCCGCAACTCGAGGAGTTCCTGTAGCTGCCCGCTTTTCAGGGAAATGTCGTGCGCGCTCAGCCAGGCACGTGCCGTGGACGGGTCTTCGAGTTCGTCGTGCGGTACGCCGTCGATGACGGGGGTGCTGTTGAGCAGGTCCAGGAGCAGAGCCTCGTCGCCGGGGCCCGCCGCCACGATCTCCATATAACCTCCAAACGTCTATTGACAGGTTACACCATGAGTGCTTGACTTCTAACTATCAAAACATAGTTAAGGAGTTAGACATGGTTTCCTCGGTACGTCACCACTACGCCACCGTCGATGGGCGACGGTTGTTCTACCGGGAAGCGGGAAGCGGTGACGCCCCTGCGATCGTGCTGCTGCACGGCTTCCCGACAAGCTCCTACATGTTCCGGGATCTCGTCACCCGCTTGGCGGACCAATACCACGTCATCGCTCCCGACTACGTGGGCTTCGGGCATTCCGACATGCCATTGGTGACCGAGTTCGACTACACCTTCGACAACCTCGCCGACCTCACCCAGAAGCTGCTCGATCAGCTCGGGCTGACCCAGTATGCGATCTACGTCCAGGACTACGGTGCGCCGATCGGCTGGCGGATGGCGCTGCGGCGGCCCGGATCCATCAGTGCGATCGTCACGCAGAACGGCAACGGCTACGACGAGGGCTTCATAGCGGGCTTCTGGCAAACCGTCTGGGACTACCAGTGTGAGCAGACCGCCGAGACGGAGGCGGCCATCCGCGCGGCCCTGGATGTCGAGTCGGTCAAATGGCAGTACCTGACCGGCGCGCCGGATGAGTCGCTGGTCAGCCCCGACACCTGGACGCTGGACAGTGCGCTGCTGGCGCGGCCGGGCAACGACGAGGTTCAGCTCCAGCTGTTCCGGGACTACGCCACCAACCCGCCGATGTATCCCGCGCTGCATGACTACCTGCGCAACAGTGGAGTTCCGGTGCTGGCCGTGTGGGGTCGGTCGGACCCCATCTTCGGCCCGGACGGTGCCCGGGCATTCGGCCGGGACGCGCGCAATGCGGAGATCCATCTGCTCGACGGCGGCCACTTCCTGCTGGAGACGGCTGTCGATGAAGTGGCCGACCTGATCAAGGACTTCCTGCAGCGGGTGAGCGGGCAGTGACGGTGATGGCCACCCCCGCGCCAACTGGCGAGTGAATTCGAAAAATAGAACACACCAACGATATTCATCGGAGATGAGACCATGGCTACCACATCGAAAGCGGACTTCCCAACCGAACCCACGGTGGTGCGAGAAGCCGGCGGCGGCCCCGTCATGCGGGCCATCGTGCTCGACGGCTTCGGCGGATTGGACGCCTTGGCCTACGCCGACATCCCCAAACCGCGACCCAAGCACGGTGAGGTGGTGATCAGGGTCAAGGGATTCGGGATCAACCACGCCGAGATGCACATGCGGCGCGGCGAATGGGCCGAGGCCGCAGAAGTCAGCGGAATCGAATGCGTCGGCATCGTCGACGCCTGCCCCGGGGGAGAGTTTCAGGTCGGTGCCAAAGTCGCGGCCCTGATGGGTGGGCTTGGCCGCACCATCAACGGCAGCTACGCGCAGTTCACCCGGGTGCGCGCCGACAACGTCGCGCTGATCGAATCAGACCTGCCGTGGGATCAGTTGGCCGCACTTCCGGAAACCTATGCCACCGCGTGGACCTGCCTGTTCCGCAACCTCAACCTGACTGCGGGGCAGACCATCGTGATTCGCGGGGCGACATCGTCGTTCGGTCAGGCCGCGGTGAAACTGGCTGCCGAAGCCGGTGCTCGGGTGATTGGCACGACGCGCAACCGGACACGATTCGACGTGCTGACCTCGCTGGGCGCCGAACGCGCCGAACTGGAGGTTCCCGATCTGGGTGCCCGCATCGCCGAGGCCAAGCAGATCGATGCCGTGCTGGATCTGGTGGGCAACAGCACGATCCTCGACTCCTTGGACATGCTGCGTAGGGGTGGTACGGCGTGCCTGGCCGGCTGGCTCGGCGGATTGGATCCGATCGGTGACTTCAACCCGCTGCTGCAGATGGCCAGCGGCGTCAACCTCAGCTTCTTCGGCAGCTTCGTATTCGGAACCCCCGGGTTCGCGCTATCCGATGTCCCGCTGCAGGACATCGCGAACAAGGTCCGCGACGGTCGCCTGGATGCCAGGCCAACGCATGTCTTCTCCTTTGGCCAGATCCGCGAGGCGCATCGGGTCATGGAAGCAGGGGACGCCGTCGGCAAAATCGTCGTGGTGGTCGACGACTGAGATCGTGGTTACGGGGAGTCGGTCAGGTCTGCCGGCGGCGTGTTCACCAGCCGCGGGTCGGCTTCGGCTGACATCGCCAACAGCCCCCGCACCCCGCGGATCACCAGCGGCCAGTTGCGCGGGTCGCGCAGGTTGAGCCCGCCGATCAGTTGCTTGAGCATGGACAGGGTGTCGAAGTAGATGCGCTCGGCGACCAGCTGCTCACCCTCGTCGAAGACGAAGTACGCCGTCATCCGGGTGCGATGCCGCGACCCGGTGGCCGGAATGCCGCCCAACGGCCCCAAATGCGTTCCGAGGAGCCAGAACTCGACGATCACCGCGTCGGCGCTGTGCCGCAGCGCGATGATCTCGTGGTCCTGGTTGGGGAAGGCGATCCGGGTGTCGTGGTAGTACTGGCGGACCTCGGCGTCGCCGTCGTGCACGGTCAGGGTGGGGACGATCTCGTAGTGCGGATGCGGGAACGTGGCCAGCACGTCGTTCCAGTCCTGGCGCACCTCGTCGTGGAAATGATCGAGCACCAGCTTCTCGCGGGCCCGCAACACGTCTACGGGTGGGATGGCGAAGCGGTCGGTCATGAATCCTCCAGACAACGGCCCGTCGGGCAGCCATAGTGGGAAGGTTAATCGTGTTCGGCGGTGCCACATCAGCAATGGCCCTGGTCCCGCTGGGAAGGGACACCCATGAAGATCGCCGTCGCCGGCGGTACGGGCAAAACCGGACGCCCGGTCGTCGCCCAGCTGGACGCGCAGGGGCACCAACCGGTGATCCTGGCCCGCTCACACGGGGTCGATCTGCTGCAGAACACCGGTCTTGAGGCAGCACTCGACGGCGTCGACGCCGTCATCGACGTCACCGACTTCGCGACCATGAACGCCAAGAAGGCGCGGGCCTCCTTCGGCGCGGCGACGGCCAACCTGCTGGCCGCCGCACGGCGGAGCGGAGTGCGCCACCATGTCGCGTTGTCGATCATCGGCATCGACCGGGCGCCCACCGGCTACTACCAGGGCAAGCTGTGCCAGGAGGAGACGGTGAAGGCCGGCGGAGTTCCGTGGACGATCCTGCGGGCCGCCCAATTTCACGAATTCGCCGCCCAGGTCCTGGCGCAGGTGCCCGGGCCGGTCGCGCTGGTGCCGAAGATGCGATCGCAGCCCATCGCCGTCAGTGAGGTCGCCGCCCACCTGTGCACCCTGGCCACCGGCGATCCCCAGCAGATGGCACCCGAACTCGCCGGACCGCGGGTGGAATCGGTTGTCGACATGGCCCGGCAGTTGATCCGTCGACGCGGTCGGCACCGGCCCGTGATTCCACTTCGGTTACCGGGCGCGGCCGGCAAGGCCATGGCCGGCGGCGCACTGCTGCCGACACATCCCGGCCCCAGGGGGCGCCAGACGTATGCCGACTGGCTGGCCGCACTCACCCCGGAGGACACATGAATCTCATCGTGCATCGCCCGGTTCTGATCCTGCTGACACTCGTGGGCCTGAGCCTGGGAGTGTGGGCCTACCTCGCTCCGCAGAACTGGTACAACACGTTTCCCGGCATGGGCATGCACTGGCTGCCGGTTCTCGGCCCCTACAACGAGCATTTCGTGAAGGACGTCGGCTGCATGTTTCTGGCACTCGGGGTGCTCAGCGCCTTCGCGGTGTACCACCTGCGCAACCGGGCCGTCGTCGTGATCGCGGGAATCACCTGGTCGGTCTTCAATCTGCTGCACCTGACCTATCACATCGGCATGTTGCACATGTACGGCCCGCGTGACGCGATACTCAACGCCGTCAGCCTCAGTCTGTTGCTGGCGGTATCGCTGACCCTGCTGGTGCCGGCACGAGATCACTGAGGACCAATGACATTTGACTACGACGTTGTGGTGATCGGTTCGGGGTTCGGCGGCAGCGTCGCCGCGCTGCGGCTGACCGAGAAGGGTTATCGGGTAGGCCTGCTGGACATGGGCCGGCGCTGGGCGCCCACCGACTTCCCGCCGAACAACTGGCATGTCCGCAAGGCCATGTGGGCGCCGAAACTGGGCTGCTACGGCCCGCAACGGCTGACCGTGCTGGGCAAGACCTTCATCGCCAGCGCGGTCGGCGTCGGCGGCGGATCTCTGATCTACGGCAACACCCTCTACGAGCCGTTGGAGCGGTTCTACACCGACCCGCAGTGGGCACACATCACCGACTGGCGCTCCGAACTCGCACCGTATTACGAGCAGGCCCGCCGGATGCTCGGGGTGACCCCCACCCCGCACACCACCCCGGCCGACGAGGTGTTGCTGGCGGTCGCCCGCGACCTGGGCGTCGAGCACACCTATCACCCCACCAACGTCGGGGTGTTCTTCGGTGACGAGCCGGGCAAGACAGTCCCGGATCCGTTCTTCGGCGGCGCCGGCCCCGACCGCGCCGGCTGCATCGGGTGTGCGCAGTGCTTCACCGGCTGCCCGCACAACGCCAAGAACACCACCGAGACCAACTACCTGTATCTGGCCGAACACGCCGGCGCCGAGATCCATCCGCTGACGATGGTCACCGATGTGCGCCCCGACGGCGACGGCTACCTGGTCAGCACGGTGCGCACCGGCCGCTGGCTGCGCAAGCGCAAGCGGGACTTCACCGCGGGCCAGGTGGTGTTCGCCGCGGCCTCGCTGGGCACCCAGCGGCTGCTGCACAAGCTGCGCGACACCGGATCACTGCCGAACCTCTCGCCGCGGCTGGGGGAGCTGACCCGCACCAATTCCGAAGAGGTGCCGGTGGTGTTCGCGCCCGACCGTGACGACTTCGCCCAAGGCGTGGCGATCACCTCGTCGATCCACCCCGAGGCCAACACCCATGTCGAGGTATGCCGCTACGGCAAGGGATCCAACCTGCTGTCGATGATGGGCACCCATCTGGTCGACGGCGGACCGTGGCGTTTCGCCCGGCTGATGCTGACCATCGCACGGCATCCGGTGATGTTGCTGCACAGCATGTTCCCGCGCAACGCCTCGTCGCACTCGATCATCGTGCTGGTGATGCAGTCGCTGGACAACTCGCTGACCACCTACCGCCGCCGTGGCCTGTTCGGCACTCGTATGACGGCGAAACAGGGTGTGGGCGAACCCAATCCGGACTGGATCCCGACGGCCCACGATGTGGCGCGCCGGATGGCCGAAAAGGTCGGCGGGATGGCCGGGGGCACCTACCTCGATGCGCTCAACATCCCGTTGACGGCGCACTTCATCGGCGGTTGTCCGATCGGCGATTCGGCGCAGACCGGAGTCATCGACCCCTATCAGCGGGCCTACGGACACCCCGGCATCCACGTCGTCGACGGTTCGGCGATCACCGCCAACCTGGGCGTGAATCCCTCGTTCACCATCACCGCGCAAGCCGAACGGGCGATGGCGTTGTGGCCCAACAACGGTGAGCCCGATTCTCGCCCTCCGCTGGGCCGGCCGTATCGGCGCATCGCGGCGGTAGCACCGCTTCACCCGACCGTGCCGGACGGGGCGCCCGGCGCGCTGCGGCTGCCGCCGGCACCATGAAGCCGAATGAGGATGCCGGTGGCCGAGGCGCGCTGGAGTCACTGATAGCAGCCGATCTGCGGGAGTTGACCGCCGAGGCCGAGCAGATCGGGCAGCGTTTCGCCGGATCTCAAGACGTGCGCGCCAACGATTTTCGCGCCCTGCTGCACATCATGGTCGCCGAGACGGCCGGCAAGCCGATCACCCCGGGTGAACTCGGCCAACGGATGGGGCTGTCCGGTGCCGGCACCACGTATCTGGTCGATCGGCTGATCGAGTCGGGTCACGTCCGCCGCGAGGCGCACGAGTCAGATCGTCGCAAGGTCGTATTGCGTTATGCCCAACGAGGCTTGGATACCGCCAGCGCCTTCTTCACCCCGCTGCACAACCACACTCATCGGGCGATGGCGAACCTCTCCGATGCCGACCTGGAGACCGCCCACCGGGTGTTCGGCGCCCTCATCGCGGCCATGCGAGATTTCCGCGCCGAGTTGGACCTGACCTGAACCGTTGCTCGGCGATCAGCGTCGCGATGCGCCGTCGGCGGTGCGCGGCTATCCTGGCGCCGTGCCGACGTTCTCCGAGGTGTCCCGGGAAAAATATCTGCTGCTGACCACGTTCACCAAGGACGGCAGGGCCAAGCCGACCGCGGTGTGGGGAGCACCCGAGGGCGACAAACTGCTGGTGATCACCGACGATGGTTCGTGGAAGACCAAGCGGATCCGCAACACCCCGCGGGTGACCATCCAGAAGTGCGGCGCGCTGGGCGCCCCGAAAGGTGAGCCGGTCGAAGCGGTGGCCCGAGTGTTGCCCAAGAGCGAGACCCGGCGGGTCTACGACGCGGTCGTCAAACGCTACTGGTGGCATGCGTGGTGGTTCGTACCGCACTCGATCGTGCGGGGTGGCATCGACAAGGTTCACATCGGCTTGGAGATCACACCCCCCACTTCGTAGCCCACCCGCAGCAACCCGTCCGCAGGCAGGATGGTCAGATGCCGACCTTGCTGTGGTTTCGCCGCGACCTGCGAGTCGGTGATCTGCCGGCACTGTCGGCTGCGGTGGCCGATGACCCCGAAGTCCTGGCCTGCTTCGTGCTGGATCCACGGTTACAGGCGTCATCGGGTCAGCGCCGACTGCAGTTCCTCGGTGACTGCCTGCGGCAACTGCGTGATGATCTCGGTGGCCGGCTGCTGATCACCCGCGGGCCGGCGCACCAGCGGATCCCGCAGCTCGCCCGGGAGATCGCCGCCTCGGCGGTGCATGTGTCGGGTGATTTCACTCCATTCGGGCAGCGGCGCGACCAGCAGGTGCAGATTGCTCTCGGTGGCGTGCCGCTGGTGTCCACCGGTTCGCCCTACCTGGTCTCGCCCGGGCGCGTCGTGAAAGACGACGGCAGCCCGTATCGCGTGTTCACTCCGTTCTTTCGGCGGTGGCGCGAACACGGCTGGCGACGGCCTGCCTCCTCCGGCCCCGAATCCGCGCGGTGGATCGATCCGTCAGAGGTGCCCGGTTGCGATCCGGCGGAGATCCCCGACCTCGGTGTCGACCTCGAGTTGCCCGCCGGGGAGCCCGCGGCACTGCAGCACTGGCGAGCTTTCGTGGAGGCTCGATCGGATCGCTACGAGTCGGACCGTGACCGACCCGATCGCGACGGCGGCAGCCGGATGTCGGCTTACCTGAAATTCGGCAACATCCATCCGCGCACCATGGCAGTCGACCTTGATGCGCGCTGTCCCGGTCGGGCGGCGTACTTGCGGCAGTTGGCTTTTCGGGACTTCTATGCGGCGGTGCTGCATCACTGGCCGCGCAGTGCCTGGGCGAACTGGAATCAGGATTTCGACTCGATCCAGACCGATACCGATGCCGAGGCGAAACGTCGGTTCGAGCGGTGGAAGACCGGGCAGACCGGCTTTCCGATCGTCGATGCCGGGATGCGTGAACTGAGCACCACCGGATTCATGCACAACCGGGTGCGGATGATCGCGGCGTCGTTTCTGGTCAAAGATCTGCACCTGCCCTGGCAGTGGGGAGCGCGCTGGTTCTTGGATCAGTTGGTCGACGGCGATATGGCCAACAATCAGCATGGCTGGCAGTGGGCCGCGGGATGCGGCACCGATGCGGCGCCGTACTTCCGCGTCTTCAACCCGACGCTGCAGGGCGCCAAGTTCGACCCCGACGGCGGTTACGTGCGCCGCTGGGTTCCGGAGTTGGCCGATGTCGAAGACCCCCACCTGGCGAAGGGGACCCGGCCGGGGGATTACCCGGCGCCGATGGTGGATCATCGCGACGAGCGTGCGGAGGCGCTGCGCCGGTATCATTCAATGAATGAATAATTCAGTTAATGAATGAGAGGTGGGAACGTGCGTCTGACCACTCTGCTCGGTACCGGCGCCGCAGTCGCCGTCACTGCGGTCAGCGGGGCCGCCGCGACCACACCGGAGGTCGAAAGCGGTTGGTATCAGCGGCTGCGAAAGCCTGCGTATCAACCGCCCCGCCAAGTCTTCCCGGTGGTTTGGCCCGCGCTCTACGCCGACGTCGCGGTCGTCTCGGCAGCCACCATCGATCGATTGAACGCCCAGGGCGAGAACAAGAAGCGCGCGGCGTATCAGGCCGCGCTGTTGATCAATCTCGCGCTCAACGCCGGCTGGTCGTGGCTGTTCTTCAACCGGCGTCGCTTCGGGTCGTCGACGTTTCTCAGTGCCGCTCTGACCGCGAGCAGCGTCGACCTGACCCGCCGGGCGGTCGATGTCGAAGGCGGGCGCGCCCTGCCGCTGGCGCTGTATCCGTTGTGGTGCGCCTTCGCCACCGTGCTGTGTGGCCACATCGCGATACTCAATCGCCGGAGGTAGCGCCGGTCGTACCGCCGACGGTCGGGTCACGGCCTAGCAGGTGGCGTAGCAGGGGTTCGAGTTCGGGCATCCGGAACCGATGATCCACATCGTGCAGCCGCCCCGGCAGCACTCGCTGACTCGCGCAGGCCAGTTCCCGAGCGCCCTGTTCACCGAGCAGCAGTCGTGGCCCGAGTGAAGGGACGGGCAGCAGAGTAGGTCGGTGCAGCACCTGTCCAAGGGTGTGGGTGTAGTCGCTGTTACGCGCAGGGTTCGGTGTGACCGCATTCACGGCCCCGGTAAGCCGGGCATCCCATAGCGCTCGGTGATAGATGTCGATCAAGTCGTCGATCCCGATCCACGACAGCCACTGCCGGCCGTCGCCGAGTCGACCACCGAGCCCGGCGGAGAACAGCGGCCGCATCAGCCGCAGCGTTCCGCCGCGTGGTGATTGCACGATGCCGGTGCGTACCCGGACCACACGCGTGCCGGATTGCTCTGCCGCGGAAAGCGAAGCCTCCCAGTCGGCGACGACGTCGGCGAGGAACCCGTCACCGCGCTCGCTGTCCTCGGTGAGGAGCTCGTCGCCCCGGTCGTAGCCGTAGTAGCCGACGGCTGAGGCGCAGATCAGTGCGGCGGGCCGCTCGTCGCTCCGGCCGATCAACTCGGCGAGTCTGCGGGTCGGCCCGATTCTGCTGTCACCGATGGCACGCCGATGATCGCTGGTGAAGCGTCCCGCGATCGACGCACCGGCCAGGTGGATCACCGCATCGACGCCGGTCAACAGATCACGATCCGGGTCGTCGGGATTCCACTGCCGCTCACCGGGATTGGCTGCGGCGCCTCGCACCAGCCGGATCACCCGATGGCCCCCGGTGCTCAAGAACGCCGTCAACGCCGAACCCACCAGCCCCGACGATCCGGTGACGGCCACGGTCATGGGCGCCACACCGTGTTCTGCGGCGCGCCGGTGCGCCGCAAGGTCATCGGCGAGCTGGCGATGCCGATAGGCGAACATCGGCCGCAGCAGTGCCGCGGGAACAGCGGTGTCGACCCGGTCGATCACCCGTGTCCTTCCGTCACCGAGATCGTCGAAGTCGTGGGTGTGCTGCCAGCTCCCCACCAGCCGCGCCGGTAGCGACGCCAGGCCTTGGCCCCCGAGCGTGTCGAGAAAACGCCGGGGCGGGTCATAGCCGTCGGGTTGGTGTTCGGCGATCCAGCGAAGCCCACCCGGGAGAGCCAGTACGGCTGTGCCGTCGCGCAGCGAAGCGGCTTCGGTGACCAGCCGCATCGACTGCCATGGCGGGCTCAGACGGGCGAACGCCCCTGGCCTCTCATGCCACGCGAACACTTCCTCGCGGGGCGCCTCGACGGTGCTGGAAAAGACCAGGCCCATGTGCCCGACGCTACCTGTTGCAGCTCAGCCGTACGTCTTGCGCAACTGATGCTTGACCACCTTGCCGCTGGCGTTGCGCGGTAGGTCGTCCACCAGCACAAGCTCCTTCGGGTGCTTGTAGCGGGCCAGCCGGTTATTGAGGAAGGGTTCGAGGTCGTCCAGCGTCAGCGGCGCCTCGGCGGCAACGGTGGCAATGATAGCCACCGGGACCTCGCCCCATTTGTCGTGCGCCCGCCCGATCACTGCCGCCTCGCGGATCATCGGATGCTCGAAGAGCGCGTTCTCCACCTCGGCGCAGTAGATGTTCTCGCCACCGGAGATGATCATGTCCTTCTTGCGGTCGACGACGTAGACGAATCCCTCGTCATCGACGCGCACCAAGTCACCGGAGTGGAACCAGCCGCCGGCGAACGCCTCTGCGGTGGCGTCGGGCTTGTTCCAGTAACCCTGCATCATGGTCGGCCCGCGGTAGACGATCTCGCCGATCTCGCCGGGCGCCACGTCGTTCATCTCGTCGTCGACCACCCTCGCGGCGATCGTCGGGATCACCTTGCCCACCGAACCGAGCCTGCGGATCGCATCGGCGCCGTTGAGCACGCAGGTGATCGGCGACATCTCGGTCTGGCCGAACACCGCGACGTTGAGGGCATCCGGGAACGTCTCGGCCATGGCACGCAGCACTGTGTCCGACGCGGGTGCCGCGCCCCAGCTGATCACCTCCAGCGCCAGATCCCGTTGCCGCACAGTCGGATCGGCGCAGATCAGCTGCCACTGTGCCGGGACCAGGAACACCGAGGTGGCCCGTTCGCTCTCCCAGGCGTCGAGGGTGTCCGCAGCGTTGAACGCTCCGAGCGGGTGGATGACGGTCTTGGTGCCCAGCAGCAGGTTGGGTGCGATGCTGCCCAGCCCGGCGATGTGGAACATCGGTGCGGCGCAGAAGTACACGCTGTCCGGGCTGGTGTGCAGGGCCTGGATGCAGGTCAGTGACTGGGCGTGCAGGTTCGAGTGGGACAGGATGGCGCCCTTGGGACTTCCCGTGGTCCCGGAGGTGTACATGATCAGCGCCGGGGTGTCCTCGGGGACATCGGCGCCCGGATGCGGTGCCCCGGACTCGGCGATCAGCGACTCGTAGTCGTCGCCGAGCACCACGGCGATGTCGAGCCCGGGCGAGTTCTTGCGGACCGCGTCGATCAGCGGCGCCAGCAGCTGGTCGGTGATGACGCCCTTGGCGCCGCTGTCGGAGACGATGTAGCGGAGCTCGGGGTCGGTCAGCCGGAAGTTGACCGGCACGGCGATGGCACCCAGGGCGTTGATCGCCAGCGTCGCCTCGACGTACTCGGTGTGGTTGAGCATCACGATCAGCACCCGGTCACCGAAACCGATGCCGCGGCGGAACAGCGCTGAGGCCAGGCACTGCGAGCGATCGTGCAGCTGGCGCCAGGTGGTGTCGGTGCCACGGCAGCGGAAGGCGACGGCCTCGGGACGCATCTCGGCGTGGATCGCCACCTGGTTCATCCAGTGGTTGCGACGCGAACGCAGTGGTTGAGCGGTCATCAGGAGAACACCGCCTTGCGCTTCTGCAGCATGGCCGCCGCACCTTCGAAGAAGTCCGGGGAACCCAGCAGCTCCACCTGGCCGGCCTTCTCGCGGGCCAGTGCGTCCGCGAGTGCGACGAGGTTGGTGGCGTTGAGTGCCCGCTTGGTCAGCTCGATGGCCCGCCGCGGCCCGCGGGCCAGCTTCTCGGCTGCCATGTCGACCCGGTCGTCCAGCTCGGACTCGGTGAGCACCGCGTTGATCAGACCGGCGTCCCGGGCGGCTGTCGCCGGCAGGCGTTCGCCGAGCAGTGCCATCTCGTTGGCCACGGCGCGTCCGGCAGCGGCGGCTATCAGGGCGGTGGTGCCACCGTCGGGCATCAGGCCGATGTTGGTGAACGACAACAGGAAATAGGCGCTCTCGGCGGCGTAGACCAGGTCGGCGGCCAGGGCGATGCCGACGCCGACGCCGGCGGCCGGTCCGTTGATCCGCGCGATCACCGGCACCGGAGTCTCGGCGATCGCGGTGACCAGCCGGCTGGCGCAGTCCATCACCTCCTCGGGGCCGATCCCGCCCGACATGGCGGACAGGTCGGCGCCGGTGCAGAACGCCTTGCCTTCGCCGGTGATCACGATGGCCCGCACGTCCGCGTCGTCGGCCGCTGCGGTGACGGTGTCGCCGAGCCCCGCCATGGTGGCGTAGTCGATCGCGTTGAGCCGCTGCGGGTTGGTCAGGGTCACTCGCAGGACGCGGCCGTCGCGGGTGGCGGTGAACTTTGGGGTCGCAGGGTCTGCGGCCATGGTCAGCCTCCGATGATCAGAAACGTAAATTGTGGTTAACATTAGGGCGTCGTAGCGAGCTGTCAACTTCCAGGGGGTGAAAGTGGCCACGACCGCCGTACAGCGCCGCCCCAAGGACCGCAAGGCCCAGATCGTGCGGGCCGCGGCCCGCGCGTTCAGCGAGCGCGGCTATCACGCGGTCGGTGTCGACGAGATCGCCGCCGAGGTCGGCATCTCCGGACCGGCGCTCTACCGGCACTTCGCGAACAAGTACGCGCTGCTGGTCGCCACCGCCGAATACACGGTGGAGGCGCTGGTGACCGCGGCCCGCGTCGCCGACGACCCGGACCGGCCGCCGGCCGAACGGTTGCGCGCCATTACCGGCGCGCTGATCGAGACCACCATCGGCAAACGCGGCGAGGGCGCGTTCTATCGGTGGGAGCGGCGGTATCTGCAACCGCCGGACCGAAGGCGCATCCGCGCCAGTTACGACGCGCTCAACGCCGCCATCGCCGAACCGCTGGCGGCGCTGCGGCCCGAGCTGCCCGTTGCCGACACCGCGACCCTGGCCGCGGCCACGCTGAGCGTCATCGGCAGCATCTCCGCGCACCGAACCCGGTTGTCCGCCGCCGCACTTGCCGAGCTGCTCGGTGAGCTGTGCCGGTCGGTGCTGCACGCCGAGCTGCCGGCGCCCGCCTCGGGTCCGGCGCCGCGGCGGGCGCCGCGCGGGTTGCCGAGCACCTCCAAGCGCGAACGCCTTCTGGCCGAGGCGATCCGGATGTTCGGGCAGCGGGGCTTCTACGAGGTGAGCATGGAGGAGGTCGGCACCGCGGCGGGTCTGACCGGCTCCAGCGCCTACCGCTACTACCCGAGCAAGGCCGCGCTGCTGGCCACCGCCTTCCATCGCGCCGGCGACCGGGTGCTGCACGCCATCACCGATGCGCTGGCCGAGGCCAGCAGCCCGCGGCAGGCGGCCATCGGCATCGCCGAGCGCTATACCGCGCTGTCGTTCGCCGCGCCGGACCTGATCAACATCTACTTCGCCGAGTTCGCCAACCTGCCCGAACGCGACCGCACCGAGTTGCGCGGATTGCAGCGCCAGAACGTCAACGAATGGGCGCACCTGGTCACCCAGGTCGGATCAGGAGAGACCGAAGCGGTGTTCCGCGTGCACGCCGCGCTGGCACTCGTCGTCGATATCGGACGCCTGGTCAACTTCGACGACACCGACGAACAGCGGTCCCGGGTGCAGACCTTGATGACGGCGGTGCTGTTCAGCCCAGGTGGAACACGACCTCAAGGGCCAGGAATCCGAAGATGAGCAGTCCGATGATTACCGCGAGGGCAGGCAGTACGAGTACGGGATCTTTCATAGCTGGAGAACGTAATCCAGTCGCCCGCTGTGAAAAACCGAGAAGTGTTGGCGATCACGACATCTGGGGACTTTGGTCCGTGACCGGCGTCACTCGGTAGTGCTTCTCGGCGGGTCCGGTGCCAGGGTGCCGTCCGGGGCGATATGGGCGAAGATCTGCGCCAGCAGCGCCACGATATGCGGGTCGTCGACGGTATAGATGTGGTGGCGCCCTTCTTTGCGCGCGCTGATCAGCCCGGCCAGCCGCAGTTTGGTCAGGTGCTGGCTCATGGTGGCGATGTTGATACCGGCGCGCTCGGCCAGCGTCGTCACGTCGTAGCCACCCTGGGCGGCCAGCCACATGACGTGCAGACGGGCCGGACTGCTCAGCAGCCCGAACGTGCTGGCAGCCGAGGAGAGCTGGGGGCGGGTGGGTTCATCTTCGGGTAGCCGTTCTTCTGGTTTCGCCATCTCGGTACTCATTTTGACCCACCCTCGATGGCCGGATTCGGCGAACAATACATTCACATAGTTGCGTAAACATCAAAGTATCGGCCAGAATTGCGGTTTCCGTCGTGCAGGTCCACCACCTGCCGCCAGATCGCACGATTGGTAGCTGCCTTGAACCCGATATCGCTGTTGCTCCGAGGTGCCCGCCTGCTCTCCGGTGAGGCCACCACCGCGTCGCTGACTCGGCGCTGCTGGCGCGGCGAGCAACGCGCGTGGATCGAGGTGCGTGGGCTGGCCGACGCCGACGGCACCGAACTCGGGCAGCGGGTGCTCGATGCCCTGCTCGCCCAGCCCGGTGTGGTCAAGGCGCGTATCAACCGGCAGCTGTCGCGGGTGGTGGTGGAGCTTGCCGACGACGTCGCGCTCAAAGACCTGTGCGGCCTGATCGACGACACCGAACGCCTGCACCGCGGTGGTGGCGGCAGCGCACCCGTCAGCCTGCCCGGTGACGGCTTGCTGCTGGTGGCCCGAGGAGTGATGGTCGGCGCCCACGCGGCCGGGCTGGCCGTCGCGGTCGCCGGGTGGGCGCTGCGGCTGCCGCAGGCGCCGATCGCCGTGGACGCGGTGGCGACGTTCGCCAACTACCAGCCGTGGTTGCGCCGGGGGCTGGCCGACAAGATCGGTACCGGGCCCGCCGACACGGTGCTCTCGGTGATCTCCGTCGGGGCGCGCATCGCCATGCTGTCGCCGGCCAACCTTGCGGTGGACCTGGCGCTGCAGGGTGTCAAAGCCGCCGAGGTCGAGGCCGCGGCGCAGGCCTGGAGCCGTCACGAGCCGCTGCTGGCCCGGCACGCCGACCAGCCCGAACTGGTCCTGCCGTCGCGCCCGGTGCCGCTGCCCGAAGGGCCCGCCGCCCGGCACGGTCGGCGGACAGGCTACGCACAGTTGCTCGGCACCGGCCTGGTCGGCGTCATCACCCGCAACGTCACCATGGCCGCGACCGCGACCATCGTGACCGCCCCCAAGGCCATGCGCATCACCACCGAATCGTTCGCCGCGACCCTGAGCCGCTCATTGGTCGAACAGCACTCGGCGCTGCCACTGAACTCCGAGGGACTACGCCGGCTCGACCGCATCGACGCGGTGCTGCTCGACCCGCGGCTGTTCTGCCGGGCCGGCGGGCACCACCCGCTGGCGGCAGCCCTGCTCGGGGAGGCCAGGGCGGCCGGCGTGCAACTGATCACCCTGGATGTCCCCGAGCTCGGCGAGCTGCGGCCGGCGTTCGAGGAACTCGCGCCGGTGGACGAAGGCTTTGACGACGCGCTGGCCGCCGCACTGACCGGCCTGCAGCAGGCCGGGCGCACCGTGGCCGTGGTGTCTGCGACCGCGGCGCAGGCACTGTGCTCGGCCGACGTCGGTGTGGGGATCGTGCCGGACTTCGAGGACACTGAAGAGACCGCCGTGCGTCCTCCTTTTGAGGCCGACCTACTGCTGCCCGACCTGGCCGGCGTCTGGCGGGTGCTGCACGCACTGCCTGCGGCCCGCGCCGCCACCGAACGCGGCATCTCGATCTCGACCGGCGCATCGGCGCTCGGCGCGCTGCTGATGGTTCCCGGCGTTCGCGGGTTCCCGGGGGGCCGGCGCAACAGCAGCACCGGCCCGATCACCGCAGGCGCTGCGGCCGGACTGGTGTCGGGATACCTGCTGGCCCGTCAGGTGGCCCGCACCCCGCAACCGCGCCCGGCGCCGAACTACGACTGGCACGCCATGCCGGTTGAGGAGGTCCGCGCCATGCTGCCGGCTCCCGACGCCGGTGCGATGGCCGCCGAAGCAGCAGCACCGCCGAGCATGCTGTGGCAGTTCGCCAAGGCCGTGCGCACCGAACTGTCCGATCCGCTGATGCCGGTGCTGGCGCTGTGCTCGACGGCCACCGCCATGCTGGGCTCGCCGATCGATGCGCTGATGGTCAGCACCGTGCTGGTGGGCAACTGCATGCTCGCCGCCGGTCAGCAGCTGCAGGCCGAGAACCGGCTCAACCGGCTGCTGGCCCAGCAGACCCCGCCGGCGCGCACCGTCGCCGCCGGGTCCTACGTGGACGTCGTCGCCGACCGGTTGCTGCCCGGCACGGTGATCGAGATCCGCAGCAACGAGGTCGTTCCGGCCGACGCCCGGCTGATCGAGGCCACCGATCTGGAAATCGACGAGTCCTCGCTCACCGGTGAATCCCTGTCGGTGGACAAGCAGATCGAGGCCGTGGCGTCCGGCGCCGAACTGGCCGACCGCAGCTGCATGCTCTACGCCGGAACGACGGTCGTCGCCGGTACCGCGGTCGCGGTGGTCACCGCCGTCGGCGCCGACTCCCAGGCCCGTCGCGCCGCCGAGCTGGCTGCTGGGGATCTGCCGGTGGTGGGCTTGCAGCACCAACTGAGCCGGCTGATGGCCCGCGCCTTCCCGGCCAGCGCGGCCGGCGGGGCGATGGTGGGGGTGCTGGGGATGCTGCGCGGCGGCGGCCTGAAGCTGGCGCTGGGCAATGCGATCGCCGTTGCGGTGGCCGCCGTCCCGGAGGGCATGCCGCTGATAGCGACCCTGGCCCAGCACGCCTCGGCGCAACGCCTCACCGGCACCGGCGCGCTGGTCCGCATCCCGCGGTCGGTGGAGGCGCTGGGCCGCGTCGAGGTGGTCTGCTTCGACAAGACCGGCACGCTCAGCGAGAACCGGCTCCGGGTCACCCGGGTGCATCCGGTGGCGGGGCACTCCGACGACGACGTGTTGCGCGCCGCGGCCAACGCCGCCCCCGCGCCGGAAGGCGTAGTGCAGGCGCACGCCACCGACCAGGCCGTCACCGAAGCGGCCGCCGGCATCTCCGGTGGGGTACCGCTGTGGACGACGACGGATGCGCACCTGCCGTTCCGTTCCGGCCGGGCGTTCTCGGCGTCGGCGTCGGGCAATGACCTGATGGTCAAGGGCGCCCCGGAAGTGGTGCTGGCAGCCTGCGCGGGGCTGGGTCCCAACCCCCATGACACGGTGGCCGCGCTGGCCGCCGACGGGCTGCGGGTGATCGCAGTCGCCCAGCGCCGCCTCACCGCCGCACAGCGGAAGGTGCTGCGGGACGACCCGGATGCCATCACCGGACTGTGTGCGGAAGGTCTGTCGCTGATCGGGTTCCTGGGCATCGCCGACACCCCGCGCGCCGAGGCACCGCAACTGCTGGCCGCGCTGGCCGAGCGCGGCGTCGGCATCCGGCTGATCACCGGGGATCACCCCGTCACCGCAACCGCCATCGCCGCTGAACTGGGCGTGCCGGTCAGGCCCGATCAGGTCATCACCGGCGCGGAATGGAACGCGTGCTCGCGCAAGCAGCAGGAGCGGGCGGTGGCCGAGCGGGTGATCTTCGCCCGGATGTCACCGGAGAACAAGGTGCAGGTGGTGCAGACCCTGGAGCGCAGCGGAACGGTGTGCGCCATGGTCGGCGACGGCGCCAACGACGCGGCGGCGATCCGGGCGGCCAGCGTCGGACTCGGGGTCGTCGCCCGCGGCAGCGACTCGGCGCACACGACCGCGGACATCGTGTTGACCGACGGCCGGATCGGCGCCCTGGTGGACGCCATCGACGAGGGCCGGCGGCTGTGGCGCGGGGTGCAGCTGGCCGTCACCGGACTGCTCGGCGGCAACGTCGGCGAGGTGATCTTCGGCGTCGTCGGCACCGCGCTGACCGGCAGCTCGCCGCTGAACAACCGTCAGCTGCTGCTGATGAACATGCTGACCGACGCGCTGCCGGCCACCGCCGTCGCGGTCAGCAGTCCGGCCGGCCCGGCGCAGCGGGTGGTGCACGGTATCGACGAACGCAGCCTGATGCGCGAGGTCGTGGTCCGCGGCGCCATCACCGGGGCGGCGGCCAGTGCCGCGTGGGGGATGGCTCGCCTCACCGGTGTGATGGGCGGTCCGCAGCGCGCGGCGACGGTCGCGTTGATCACCCTGGTCAGCACCGAACTCGCCCAAACCCTGGTGGATTCGCATGCGCCGCTGGTGTGGCTCACCGCCGCCGGGTCGTTCGCGGCGTTCGCGGCGATGATCAGCGTGCCCGGGATCAGCCAGTTCCTCGGCTGCGTCCCGATCGGCCCGCTGGGTTGGGCGCAGGCCCTGGGCGCGACGGGCGCCGCCGTCCTGGGGATAGCGGTGGCCCCGCAACTGCTTCCGGAGAAGTGGCGTGCCGCCGAGCCCGAGGACGCCGACGCCGATGCCGGCCCGGTGGCTGCGGTGCAGGTGCTGCGTCCGCGGGTTTCGGGTGCGGCGGCCGATGGTGCGTCTACGGTATTGGCCAGCAACTCACGCTGATCCCGTCAACTCCACGGAGGCGTCACATGCACCCGTTCCGGCAAGCCGTCGAAGCCCGTGACGCCGCGGCCATCGAGGCGTTGCTCTCCGAGGATGTGGTGTTCACCAGTCCGGTGGCGTTCAAGCCTTATCCGGGCAAGCCGATCACCGCGGCCATCCTGCGCGCGGTGATGCGCGTTTTCGAGGACTTCCGCTACATCCGGGAGATCGGCGACCCGACCGGAAGCGACCATGCGCTGATGTTCGAGGCCACGGTGGCCGGAAAGCGGCTCACCGGATGCGATTTCCTGCATGTCGATGCCGACGGCAAGATCGACGACTTCATGGTGATGGTGCGGCCGCTGTCGGCGGCCACCGCGCTGGCCGAGGCCATGGGGGCGCAGTTCGAGCAGATCACCCGCGAGGCCGCGGCGGCCGGCTGACACGATGCCGGCGAATCTGCCGCTGTTCGTCATCTGGCATGCCTCAGCCGGCTGCCGGCGATCGGGGAATGACGCTGGGGCGCCGCCGTTTCGCCGCCGCGTTGTTGGCCCCACGCCCTGCCAGCGTGCCCAGCATCGCCTCGCCGAACACCCCCGGGGGCAATGCCGACGACAGCGCCGGCGCCGGAGTTCCGGTGCCGGCCGGAGCGGGCGTCACCGACGTCTCCACCGCCGACCAACCCTGCGGCACCGACAACGCACCCACCAGACTGGCCCGGCCGGCCAGCGCTGAAACCGGCCGGGGGGCAACGGTTACCGGGCCGGACGCGACCACCGGGCGGGCCGATCCCACGATGAACGGACCGATGCCCTGGTGCTCGTCGCGCAAGGCGTTGACCGCCAACGCGTGGTTGGTGGTCTGGATCGAGATCCCCGAGAACGTGGAACTCGTCGTCGATGCCGCGGCACATCATCGGTGGTGGCCGTGGTGCATGACAAGAACGGGATGCCACAATCGAGCCGGCTGACTTTCAAAGCCGTCCCCGGATTCCCAGGAGAAACATGACGTTCTCGGTAGAGCTCAGTGATGACGTGATCGAGGTGCGCGACTGGGTGCACCAGTTCGCCGCCGACGTCGTTCGCCCCGCCGCCGCCGAATGGGATGAGCGCGAGGAGACGCCGTGGCCCATCATTCAGGAGGCGGCCAAGGTCGGCCTGTACTCACCCGAACTGTTCGTCACGCAGGCCGCCGAGCCCAGCGGAATCGGCATGTTGACGGTGTTCGAGGAGCTGTTCTGGGGTGACGCCGGCATCGCGCTGTCGATCCTGGGCACCGGATTGGCGGCAGCGGCCCTGGCGGGCAACGGAACCCCCGAACAGCTGGGGCAGTGGCTGCCGGAGATGTTCGGCACCGCCGATGATCCCAAACTCGGCGCCTTCTGCTCTTCGGAACCTGATGCCGGCTCGGACGTCGGCGCGATCCGCACTCGGGCCCGCTTCGATGAGGCGACCCGGGAATGGGTGCTGGGCGGCACCAAAACCTGGGCCACCAACGGCGGAATCGCGAACGTGCACATCTTGGTCGCCTCGGTCTATCCCGAGCTGGGCTCGCGCGGGCAGGCCAGTTTCGTCATCCCGCCCGGGACGCCGGGCATGTCGCAGGGCCAGAAGTTCAAGAAGCACGGCATCCGGGCCTCGCACACCGCCGAGATCGTCCTGGACAACGTGCGGCTGCCCGAGGAGATGATCCTCGGCGGCCGGGAGAAATTCGAGGACCGCGTCGCCCGCGTGAAATCCGGCGCGTCGGCCGGCGGACAGGCGGCGATGAAGACCTTCGAGCGCACCCGGCCCACTGTCGGGGCGATGGCGGTCGGGGTGGCCCGCGCCGCCTACGAGTACGCCCTCGAATATGCCTGCCAGCGTGAGCAGTTCGGTCGCAAGATCGGCGAGTTCCAGGCGGTGGCGTTCAAGCTGGCCGACATGAAGAGCCGCATCGACGCCGCCCGGCTGCTGGTGTGGCGGGCCGGCTGGATGGGCCGCAACAACAAGGCCTTCGACAACGCGGAGGGCTCGATGGCCAAGCTGTTCGCCAGCGAGACCGCCGTGTACGTCACCGATGAGGCGATCCAGATCCTCGGCGGCAACGGCTACACCCGCGACTACCCGGTCGAGCGGATGCACCGCGATTCGAAGATCTTCACCATCTTCGAGGGCACCAGCGAGATCCAGCGGCTGGTGATCGCGCGAGCCCTGACCGGCCTGCCGCTGCGCTGACCGGCGCCGTCCGCCTCACTGCAACCCGATGTCCTGCCCGCGTTCTGACTCCGGCCGGGGCCCGAAGTAGCGCCGGTCGGTGGCCTCGATGGGCACATCGTTGATGCTGGCCTCGCGGCGGCGCATCAGCCCGTGGTCGTCGAACTCCCAGAGTTCGTTGCCGTAGCTGCGGTACCACTGTCCGGCGGCGTCGCGGGACTCGTACTGGAACCGGACGGCGATGCGGTTCCCGCGGAACCCCCACAGGCTCTTGCGAAGTGCGTAGTCGAGTTCGCGTTCCCACTTGGCGGTGAGGAAGTCGACTATCGCCGCACGCCCGGTGATGAACTGGTCGCGGTTGCGCCACACCGAATCCGGGGTGTAGGCCAGGCTGACGGTGTGCGGGTCGCGGCTGTTCCAGGCGTCCTCGGCGGCTTGCACCTTCTGGAGTGCGCCGTCCAGATCGAACGGTGGAATCGGCGGTCGGTGTTCGGCCGAACCGGTCATGGAAGGTTCCTTTCGATCGCCGGCACATTGGTGTCCCCGTTGGCCAGTGTGTGCTCTACTTGCCGGAAATGACCAGTTACCGGCGCATCGCCTCCGGACTGAACAGGCTCAGCTGGCTGCCGAACGTGGTGCTTCGGCTGACCGTCGGGTTCATGTTCTTCAGCGGCGCGGTGGGCAAGCTCAGGGCGCTGGACCAATTCACCAGGATGTTCGCCGATCTGGGGATTGCCGGCTCACAGGTGATCGCCCCGGCCACCGCAGTGGCGGAGTTGCTCGGCGGGGCGGCGCTGATGCTCGGCGTGGTGACCCGGCTGGCCTCGGCTGTGCTGGCGGCAGTGATGATCGGCGCGCTGATCACCGTCGTCGGACCGGACCTGGCGCAGAAGTATCCGGGCTGGTGGGATTTCCTGAGCAACCTGTTCTATGCCCCGGAGTGGCTGCTGCTCGGGGTGCTGCTGTGGCTGGTGTGTGTCGGGCCGGGTGAACGCGGTCGCACCCTATCCGGCCGTCTTCCCGTTGTCGGTCATATACACCGCACCGTGCACCGCGGCCGCGGCGTCGCTGGCCAGGAACACGATGACCTCGGCGACGTCGGCCGGTGAGCTCATGCCGCGCGGCGAGGCCACCCGCATGATCAGGTTGACGTCGGCGCCCTCGGGCAGCTGGAAGTTCGTCACCTGCGGGGTCAGCATCCCGCCCGGGCACACGGCATTGACCCGGAGCTTCTCCGCGGTGAACTCGACGGCCAGCGACCGGGTAAGTCCGACCAGACCGTGCTTGGCCGCGCAGTAGCCCGCCGAATAGGCCTGGCCCTCCACCCCGGCGATCGAGGCGACGTTGACGATGTTGCCGGCCGTCTCCAGCAGGTGCGGCAACGCGGCGCGGCACAGGAAGAACGGTCCGTTGAGGTTGACCGCCAGATCGTGGGCCCACTCGTCGTCGGTGACGGCCAGGGTGTGGCGCATCTGGTGGGCGCCGGCGACGTTGGCCAGGACGTCGAGCCGGCCGAACTTCTCGACGCACTGCTGCACGGCCGCCGCACAGGCCTCGGCCGTGCCGATGTCGGTGGGGGCGTAGTGGCCGCCGGGCACGTCGGCGAAGACCGTGGCCAGCCGGTCGGCGTCGCGGGCCAGCCCGAACACCGTCGCCCCACGCCGGGCGAACAGCTGGGCCACGGCGGCGCCCAGCCCCGATGACGCACCGGTCACCAGCGCCACTTTGCCCGTCAGATCGGTCATGTCGATTCCTCGTCTCACCCGGTAAGCCCGCGCGGCGACGCGGCCGTATACGGTCCAGTGATGGCTTCAGTATCGGTGATCACCGGCGGTGCGGGCGGCATGGGTCTGGCGACGGCCAAGGTCATCGGACGCGATCACCCGGTGGTGTTGTGCGATGTCCGTGCACAGCAGCTCGACTCGGCGCAGGCCGAGCTCAAAGACCTAGGTATCACCTCGATCGTCGTCAACTGCGATGTCACCGACCGCGACGCGGTGACCGAGCTGTTCGTGGTCGCCGCCGGTGTCGGGACGCTGGCGTCGGTGTTTCACACCGCGGGCATCGGCCCGAGCACGGGCGACGCCGAATTCGTCATGCGGACCAACGCCTACGGCACCATCGTCGTCGACGAAGCGTTCTACGCCGTCGCCGGCGAAGGCGCGGTGATCGTCAACGTGGCCTCGATGTCGGCGTACCTGCTGCCCGACAAGATCATCCCCACCGCGCAGTTCCCGCTGGCGTGCAGCGACGCCGACGCCTTCGTAGCCGCGATGACGGCGCACTGCAACCACGCCCCCGAAAAGATGCGGTCGGGTTTCTCCTACACCGTCAGCAAGGCTTTCGTGAAGTGGTACACCGAGTCGCAGTCCGAACGATTCGGCAGTCGCGGCCTGCGCATCGTCTCGGTGTCACCGGGCAACATCGACACCGAACTGGGCCGACGCGAAGCGGAGGCCGGGGTGGGCGCGATGATGCCCGACGCGGTGATCCCGCGATGGGGCACCGCTGAGGAGATGGCCGAGCTGTTCGCCTTCTGTGCCGGCGACAAGTGCAGCTACCTGCACGGCGCGGACCTTCTGGCCGACGGGGGAGTGGTGGCCTCGATGCGGGAACGCGCGCGGGTGGCCGCCGAACGCGACTGACATGCTGTCTATTTGCAGGCCATGGCTGCAAAACGCACCCTGAATACCGTGCGGCCAGGTAATTTGCGCTATTGACAAGCGTGAAGGGGGACGTTTAACGTGGGCCGAACCTACGGAACCGTAGGTTTGGCCGACGGGGGGCCAATCGACGCCCATGTCGATACGAGATGGAGCAAAGCATGACCAATGTCCAGACGGCGCTGCTGCACGAGCTGGAGCCGATAGTCGAGCAGAACCTCAACCGCCACCTCAAGGCCGCCAAGCCCTGGCTCCCGCACGACTACGTGCCGTGGAGCAAGGGCCGCGACTTCGCCTTCCTGGGCGGGGAGGACTGGGTTCCCGAGGACTCGCCGCTGGATCCGGTCGCCAAGGCCGCCATGCTGGTCAACCTCCTGACCGAGGACAACCTGCCGTCCTACCACCGTGAGATCGCCACCACGTTCAGCCGGGACGGTGCCTGGGGCAGCTGGGTGGGCCAGTGGACCGCCGAGGAGGGCCGCCACAGCATCGCGCTGCGCGACTACCTGATCGTCACCCGCGGTATCGACCCGGTGAACCTCGAGCAGATGCGGATGCAGCACACCATCGCCGGGTACGACGCCGGCGGCAAGTCGGCGTTGGGGGTCCTGGCCTACGTCTCGTTCCAGGAGCTCGCCACCCGGGTGTCGCACCGCAACACCGGTAAGGCGTCGGGCTGCCCCATCGCCGACCAGCTGCTGGCGCGGGTGGCCCTCGACGAGAACCTGCACATGGTGTTCTACCGCAACCTGATGCAGGCCGCGCTGGACATCTCGCCCGACGACGCGATGTGCGCGATCCGCGACGAGGTGCTCGGCTTCGCGATGCCCGGTATGGGTATGCCCGGCTTCCAGGAGAACGCCCTCATGATCGCCAAGGCCGGCATTTACGACCTGCGCATCCACCACGACGACGTCATCCAGCCGGTGCTGCGGTTCTGGAAGATCAACGAGCGCAACGACTTCGGTCCCAAGGGCGAAGAGGCGCGTGAGCAGGTCATCGGCTTCATGAAGATGGTCGACGAGCGCGCCACGTACTACGAGGAGAAGGCCAAGGCGCGCGAGAGCGTGACTGCCTAACTCACCGTCAGGTAGATCAGTACGGCGTTCAGCGCCGCGATGACCACCGTCACGGTCCAGCCGAGAACCGTGGTCAGCGGCCGGTTGGCGTCGTCACCCATCAGTTCCCGGTCGCCGGTCAGATGGACCAGCGGCACCAATGCGAACGGGATGCCGAACGACAGCACCACCTGGGAGATCACCAGTGCCCGGGTGGGGTCGATCCCGGTCGCCAGGATCGCCAGCGCCGGAAGCAGGGTGATCAGCCGGCGTGCCAGCATCGGGACCGATACCCGCAGCAGGCCCGCCATGATCATCGCTCCGGCGTGGGCGCCCACCGAGGTCGACGCCAGGCCGGAGGCCAGCAGGCCGATCGCGAACAGCAGCGCGATGGTCGGACCCAGCGCGTCACCGATCGCCGCGTGTGCGCCCTCGATCGAGTCGGTGCCGTCGAAGCCGGCCAGATGCGCCGCGGCCACCACCAGCATGGCCAGGTTCACCGCACCGGCCACCAGCATCGCCAGGCCGACGTCCCAGCGGGTCACCCGCAGCAGTCGCTGCCGCGCCGGGCCGGGCGCCGGTTGCCCGTGACGGTCCCGGGCCAGACCGGAGTGCAGGTACACCGCGTGCGGCATGACGGTGGCGCCCAGGATCGCGGTGGTCAGCAGCACGCTCTCGGCGCCGTCGAACCGCGGCAGCAGGCCGGCGGCGACGTGGGTGACCGGCGGCGGTTCGACCACCAGGCTGGCCAGGAACCCGATCGCGATGATCGCCAGCAGCCCGGTCGCGGTCCGCTCGAAGGTCCGCGGCCCGTTCCGGTCGCCGATCAGCAGCAGGCCGATCGACACCACTCCGGTGATGAGCCCGCCGAGCACCAGGGGTAAGCCGAAGATCAGCCTCAAGGCGATGGCGCCACCCACCACCTCGGCGAGATCGGTTGCCACAGCCACCAATTCGGCCTGCAACCAGTAGGCGATCCGGGTCGGCCGGCGGGTCTTGATGCCGACCACCTCGGGTAACGACAGACCGGTCACCAGGCCCAGCTTGGCCGCGAGGTACTGCACCAGGGCGGCCATAACGTTGGCGCAGACGATCACCCAGACCAGCAGGTAGCCGAACTTGGCGCCGGCGCTGACGTTGGCGGCGACGTTTCCCGGGTCGACGTAGGCGATGGCGGCGACGAATGCGGGGCCGAGCAGATACCAGCCTCGCCTACTCGACGTGTCCCCATGTGTCATCAGGGTCGAGCGTAAAGCCCCCGCCCGGTGATCAGCGGCAGGTCCAGGGTGGTCCGGATGCCGGGTTGCGCCGCGACGACCGCCGGAATGGCGTTGACCACCCGCATCGCGGTGGCCACCAGCCCGGCATGGTTGTGGTCGCCGTTGGGACTCGACAGGCACAGATCCAGCGAATACGACGGCTCGCCGGTCACCACGACCCGGTAGGAGCCGCCGGGCTGCGCCGGTTGGGGCCACTCGGGGCACAGATCGTCGCGTAGCCGGGTGACGTGTTCGAGCACCACGGCCGGTTGTCCGTCGAGCATGCCGCGCACCTCGAAATGCAGCGCCGCGGCAGTGCCTTTGGCGATGTGGCCCGACGCGATCTCGAAGTCCTCGGGCGCTGGCTCGCGTTCGTAGATCTCGACCACCTCGTCCAGCTCGATGCCCAGCCCGGCCGCCAACTGGCGCACCACCGAGCCCCAGGCCAGGCTGAGCACACCGGGCTGCAGCAGCATCGGGATCTCGTCGATGGGCTTGCCGAACCCCATCACGTCGAACATGACGGCGGCGCTGTCATAGGTGGCGTAGTCGACGACCTCCATGCAGCGGATCTGCTGGATGCTCTGGCAGTTGCCGGCCAATGCCAGCGGCAGCAGGTCGTTGGCGAATCCCGGGTCGATGCCATTGATGAAGAGGCTCGAACCGCCTTGCTGCGCAGCAGCTTCGATCGGGGACAGCATCTCCGGCGGGAGCACCTGCCACGGGTACTGCAGGAACACCGCGCTGCTGCCGACCACGTTGACGCCGGCGGCCAGGATGCGCCGGAAATCCTCCAGCGCCTCCATCAGCCGGTTGTCGGCCAGCGCGGTGTAGACCACGCACTCCGGTCGGGTTGCCAGCACCGCATCCAGGTCGGTCGTGGCCGTTATTCCGGTCGAGACGTCAAGCCCGGCCAGCTGTCCCGCGTCCTTGCCGGCCTTGGCGTCCGAGGACACCCATACCGCGGTGAGTTCGTAGTCGGGGTTGGTGATCAACGCTTTGAGGGCGTGGACGCCGACGTTTCCGGTACCGATCTGGGCGACGCGAATTGCCATGGTGTCCTTTACAGGTCGGGGATGGGCAGATCGAGATTCGGGAACGTGATGCCCCCGTCGACTTCGAGCACCTTGCCGGTGAGGTAACTACCCGCCGGTGAGGCCAAATAGACTGCCGCAGCGGCGATGTCGTCCGGCTCGCCGAGCCGACGCAGCGGGGTCACCTTCTCCATCGGCGCGCGCAGTTCGTCGTTGGACGCCACCACATCCAGCGCCGAGGTGAGGATGGAACCCGGCGCGATCGCGTTGACCCGGATTCGTGGGCACAGGTCCATCGCGGCGAGCCGGGTGTAGTGGGCGAGTGCGCCTTTGGCGGTGCCGTAGGCGGCGAAGCCACGCCCGGCCAGGCGCCCCATGGTCGAGGTGATGTTGATGATCGAGCCGCCGCCGGAGTGCTCCAGCATCAACGGCACCGCGGCGGTGGTCAGTGCGTGCGCGGTACCGACGTTGAAGGTCAGCGCGTCTTTGAGGTCTTTGGTCGAGGTGGTCAGCAGCGTGTTGGGCATCGTCCCGCCGACGTTGTTTACGACGATGTCGAGCCTGCCGAACGTGGCGACGGCCTCGCCTGCCAGCTTCGCGGTCTCCTCGGGATGGGCCAGATCGGCGACGACGATGTGGGCTTTGCGCCCGGCGCGTTCGACCTGTTCGGCGACGGTCTCTAGTTGGGATCGGGTGCGCGCGGCGATGACGACGTCGGCGCCGGCTTGCGCGAATGCCACCGCGATTGCCGCGCCAAGGCCACGGCCTGCGCCGGTGACGACGGCGACTGAGTTGTCGAGTCGGAATCTGTCGAGGATCACCTAGGTACGCTAACAAGGATGGGCCGCCAGTTGAACCCCTTTTCTGAAACATGTTCTAATTCGGGGTCACAGGTGATTTCTAGCAGTCCAGTCGTCGATTTGGCCCATGGTCGCCGGTAGCGCTTCCCCGGAAAAGACCAGGTGGTCTGAGCGGGGAACCTGGACGTAGCTTCCCTGCTGGTAGCGAGCTGCTGTTTTAGGAGCGACCTGCGGCGGCACAACACGGTCGTATTCGCCCCGGATCACCAGCACCGGTGTGGTGACCGCGGCGAAGTCGACGGTGGTGACTTTGCCGCGGTCCAGGAACGGGAACACCAACTCGCAGTAGGCACGCCCCGATTCGCACACCAAGCCGGCGTGGAACTCGCGAGCGGCTTCCTCAGTCTGAGCGTTGGCCACCCACCGCCGAAACCGCTGCCACGTAGTGGGATACAGCGGTTTGGTCCACGGCCTTGGCTGCAGAAAGTGCCTCCCGAAGAGGCTCCCGAAGCTATGCAATGTCGCGGGAGTCGGGGCGAAGATACCCGCCGCGGGTGACGGGCAGGCTGCGACGACGCCGGCATGGCGGGTGCGTGCGGCGACCAGCTGCGCCAGCAGCCCACCCAGTGACAGTCCCACCAGAAGCGGTGGCGATTCCAGCGAGTCCACCAAGGCAACGAGGTCGTCGGTGTAGTCGCGCATGCTCAGTGGCGCAACCTTACCGGCGCCTTCCTCCACGGGTAGTTCGTGATAACGCAGCGTCGGGGTGTGCGCGGTGTAACCGCGCTCTTCGAACGCCGTCCGGGCGCTGTCCCAACTGTCGCCACGGGCCCATGTGCCGTGGATGAGTACGACGTGCTTCGTGTCGGACACAAGAATCAGGATCGCACCCGCCACGGCAGACCGCGCCCGTAACCGGGGAGATGCGGCGAAGCAGATCAGGACTTTTTGGCCGGCGCTTTTTTGGCCGGGGTCTTCTTTGCTGGCGCCTTCGTCGACCGTTTCTGCACACTGGCCTCCAGCTTGGCGAGCAGGTCGGACACGTCCTCGGTGGCATCCAGTTCGGCGGGCCGGTCCTCGGGCGTGAACGCCTCATCGCCTTCGAGTTTGGCCGCGATCAGCTCGTGCAACTGCTCTTGATAGGTGTCGTGGTAGCGGTCGGGATCGAAGTCGTCTGCCATCGACTCGACCACCTGCCCGGCCATCTTCAGCTCGGCGGGCTTGATCTCCACCTTGGTGTCCAACACGGGGAAGTCGGGGTCGCGGATCTCGTCGGGCCACAGCAGGGTGTGCACCACCATGACCTCGCGCTTGGAGAAGTCTTTGACCCGCAACGCCGCCAGCCGGGTCTTGTTGCGCAGGGTGAAGTGCACGATCGCCACCCGATCTGTCTCGGCGAGTGTCTTGGCCAGCAGCACATAGGATTTGATCGATTTCGAGGCCGGCTCCAGAAAATAGCTGCGGTCGTAGAGCATCGGGTCCAAATCGCCGGCCGGGACGAACTCGAGGACCGCGATCTCATGGTCGCGTTCCTCGGGAAGGTTCGCGATGTCGTCGTCGGTGACCACCACCATCCGGCCGTCGTCGGATTCATAGGCCCGAGCGATGTCGGCGTAGTCGACGACTTCGCCGCACTCCTCGCACACTCGCCGGTAGCGGATCCGGCCGTTGTCTTTGGCGTGCACCTGACGAAACTTGATGTCGTGGTCCTCGGTGGCGCTGTAGACCTTCACCGGCACGTTGACCAGACCGAATGCGATCGAACCCTTCCAGATGGAACGCATGAGGCCAGTATGCCCAGCTCGACGTAGGTTGGCAGCATGGTTGCGCCGTCGAGGGTGAAGCTGACCAACGCCGACAAGGTGCTCTATCCGGCCACCGGCACCACCAAAGCCCAGGTTTTCGACTACTACACCCGCATCGCGGCGGTGATGCTGCCGCACATCGCGGGACGCCCGGCCACGCGCAAACGGTGGCCCAACGGTGTGGCGCAGGCGGCGTTCTTCGAAAAGCAGCTGGCCGCTTCGGCGCCGCAATGGCTGCCGCGAGCCGCGTTGCAGCACCGCTCCGGGGTCACCAGCTATCCGATCATCGAAGACGTCGACGGCCTGGCCTGGATCGCCCAGCAGGCGGCTTTGGAGGTTCACGTACCGCAGTGGCGCTTCGAGGCGCAGTGGAGCCACGGCGGCAAGGTGCTCAAACCCGGGCCGGCGACCCGGCTGGTGTTCGATCTGGACCCCGGCGAGGGTGTGACGATGAGCCGGCTCGCCGAGGTGGCGTGGGCCATCCGGGACCTGATGGCCGAGCTCGGCCTGGAGACCTTCCCGGTCACCAGCGGCAGCAAGGGCCTGCACCTCTACGCCGCCCTGGAGCGCCCGGTGAGCAGCACCGGCGCGGCCACGGTGGCCAAACGCGTCGCCCAGCAACTCGAAAGCGCGATGCCCGAGCTGGTGACCGCGACCATGGCCAAGAAGCTACGGGCCGGCAAGGTGTTCCTCGACTGGAGCCAGAACAATGCCGCGAAGACCACCATCGCGCCGTACTCGTTGCGGGGCCGGGAACACCCGACGGTCGCCGCCCCGCGGACCTGGGCCGAACTCGACGACCCGGACCTGGCCCAGCTGCGCTACGACGAGGTGCTGGCCCGCCTCGAGCGCGACGGCGACCTGCTGGCCGCGCTGGATGGCCCCCTGCAAAGCCAAGATCGCCTTGCCGTCTATCGGTCCAAGCGTGACGCCGGCCGGACGCCCGAACCGGTACCGGCCGCGGCGCCGGCTCCGGGCGAGGGCAACAGTTTCGTCATCCACGAGCACCATGCCCGCCGGCTGCACTATGACCTCCGGCTGGAGCGCGACGGTGTGCTGGTGAGCTGGGCGGTGCCCAAGAACCTGCCGGAGACCCCGTCGGTCAACCATCTTGCGGTGCGCACCGAGGACCATCCGCTGGAGTACGGGGCGTTCGAGGGCACCATCCCCAAGGGTGAGTACGGCGCCGGCACGGTGCGCATCTGGGACAGCGGCAGCTACGTGACAGAGAAGTTCGAGGACTCCGAGGCCAAGGGTGAGGTGATCGTGGTGTTGTCCGGCAGCCGGATCTCCGGGCGCTACGCGCTGATCCGGACGGGCGGTGACCAGTGGCTGGCGCATCGGATGAAGGACCAGCAGGCGTTCGCGTTCACCGAGCTGGCCCCGATGCTGGCTACTCACGGCGACGTGGCCCGGTTGGATCCAGATCGGTGGGCCTTCGAGGGCAAGTGGGACGGCTACCGGCTGCTGGTGGAGGCCGATCGGGGCCGGGTGCGGCTGCGTTCGCGCAGTGGGCGCGACGTCACCGCCGAATACCCGCAGCTGCGGTCACTGGCCGAGGGCCTTACCGAACATCACGTGGTGCTCGACGGCGAACTGGTCGCCCTCGACGACACCGGTGTGCCGAGTTTCGCGGGCATACGGCACGGGGCCCCCTTGCAGTTCTGGGCCTTCGACCTGCTCTACCTGGACGGCCGGCCGTTGCTGCGGGCGTCCTACCGGGACCGTCGGCGGCTGCTCGAAACCCTGTTGCAAGGCACGGATCTGGTGGTCCACGATCTGTTGGGTCCCAGCGGAGACGACGCCCTCGAACAGTCCCGCCGGCTCGGTTGGGAGGGTGTGGTCGCCAAGAAGTGGGATTCGCCCTATCAGGCCGGGCGGCGTTCGACGGCATGGGTGAAGGAAAAGCACTGGCTTACCCAGGAGGTGGTGATCGGCGGCTGGCGCGTTGGGGAAGGGGCACGGGGCGGCGGGATCGGCTCGCTGCTGATGGGCGTTCCCGCCGGGGACAAGCTGACGTATGCCGGCCGAGTGGGAACGGGCTTCACCGAGCGCCAATTGGCCGACCTGAAGAAGATGCTGATGCCATTGCGTACGAAGGAATCACCGTTCGGGGAACCGCTGTCCCGGCCGGATTCCCAGGGCGTCACGTTTGTGGAACCGACGATTGTGGGGGAGGTGCGCTACAGCGAGCGAACCGCCGACGGGCGGCTGCGGCACCCGAGCTGGCGCGGTCTGCGGCCCGACAAGACCCCCGCAGACGTGGTGAGTGAGGATTGACCGGTGCGATGGGTGACCTATCGAAGTGAGGACGGCGAGCGGACCGGGGTGCTGAACGGCGACGTGATCCACGCCGCGGACCCCGGTGTGACGCTGCTGGAGTTGATCGGCCTGGGCGCGGACGGCCTGCGTGATGCGGGGGAGCGTCTGCTGAGCACGCCGTCGGCCACGGTGCGGATCGACGAGGCGACGCTGATGGCGCCGATACCTCGCCCGCCGTCCATCCGGGACAGCCTGGGCTTTCTGCAGCACATGCGCAATTGCCTGGTGGCCACCGGCCGCAGCCCCGAGCTAGACGACATGTGGTACCGCATCCCGGCGTTCTATTTCGCCTGCCCGGCAACGGTTCTGGGACCGTTTGACGATGCGCCGATGGCACCCGGAAGTGCCTGCCAGGACTTCGAATTGGAGGTTGCCGCGGTGATCGGCACTGCCGGGGCCGACCTGAGTGTGGAGCAGGCCGAGCGGGCCATCATCGGCTACACCATCTTCAACGACTGGTCGGCACGCGATCTGCAGGGCATGGAAGGCCGGCTGGCGATCGGTCAGGGCAAAGGCAAGGACAGCGGTGTCACGCTGGGGCCTTACCTGGTGACTCCCGACGAACTTGAGCCGTACTACCGCGAAGGCCGGCTGAGCCTGCACGCCACCGCGATCGTCAACGACGTGATCGTGGGCATGGGATCCACCGGCGCCATGGACTGGAGCTTCGCCGAGATCATCAGCTACGTCTCGCGCGGTGTGCCGCTGACACCCGGTGACGTCATCGGCTCCGGCACGGTGCCCACCTGCACGCTCATCGAGCATCTCGATCCTGGTGCGCCGCAGTCATTTCCGGGCTGGCTGACCGACGGTGACGTGGTGACCCTGCAGGTGCAGGGCCTGGGTGAGGTGCATCAGACGGTGCGTGCCGGAGCTGCTCCGGTGCCGCTGGCCGAGCGCCCCCGGCCCCAGACACTATGACCGCGGGTTGAGCGTCACGCTGACCGTGGACGCACCGGAGTCGGAGCTGATGGTCAGCACCGACGCGTTCGGTCCCGAGGTGACGTGTCCGCCGGTGACCGTCGCGGTGTAGCCGTTCGGGTACTGGCTGGTCGGCACCGAGATGGTGGTCGTCGAACCCGCGCCGAACGCACCGGAGCCGTCGGCGTGATCGGTGGAGTAGCTGAACGAGAACACGCCGTCGAAGAACGACACCGAGGTCGGGGTGCCCGAGATCAGTTGCGGGTAGGGCTCCGACAGCGCGGTCAGCTTGTCGAAGTTGACATTGTCACCGACCGGCGGCTGGCTGGGGTCCAGCACCAGGGCCTGGCCGTTCGGTGATGCGCTGGTGATGTCGTTGCCGGTGTAGGCCCACTCGGTCCAGCCCCACAGGTACTTGTTGGCGGCCTGCATGCTCGCGGTGATGGTCGGAATCGTGTTGGTGGCGCCGAACTCGGTCAGCAGCGCCGGGATGTTGTGCGCCTGAGCGTAATCCGCCGCGTTGCCGAACACGACGTCGGCGTTCAGATCGCAACCGAAGCTGGCGTCGGGGATCAGAGACGTCGTGATGCAGTAGCTGTGGAACGAGAAGACGGAGTTCTCGTCGTCGACCTTGCCGAGGTGAGTCGGCACCGGCAGGCTGCCGAACAGCGTGGTGGGCTCGAAGAACACCGTCTTGTTCGGGTCGACGGACCTGATCGCCGCGTCGATCTGGTTGTAGAACGGGGTCAGCTGCTGGGCCTCGAAGTACGGATTGCCGAATAGGCTCCCCAGCCAATTCGTTCCCGCCCACGGCTCGTTCATGATCTCGTAGCCGCCCACGTTCGGGTCACCCTTGAAGTAGTTCGCGACGGCCTGCATCGTCAACGCGTAGTGGTTCAGCAATCCAATGCCATCGGATGCTTTGTCGTTGCCCCAGAACGCATCCCAGGCATGGTTCTGCGCAGGGTTGAGGAAGTAGTTGCCCGGGAAACCCATGTCGGGGTTGTAGAGCCCGCCGCCGTCGGTCGCCCAGTCGGGTGCACCCTCGCCGCCGAACTCCTCGTTGTAGAGGTCCTGGTGCATGTCGAGGATCGCGATGATGTTGTGCCGGGCCAGCATGTCCACGGTGCTCTGGATCGACGCCAGGTAGGTGTAGTCGATCACCCCGGGCTCCGGCTCGACCCCGGACCAGATGACACCCAGCCGCACCGCGTTGAAGCCGTTGGCGGCCAGGAACGCCGCGTCGTCATCGCTGAATCCGTCGGCAGAGGGCTCATACGGCGGAATTTTGTAGACCTGGTTGAGTCCGTGCAGCATGACGACCTGGCCGTCGGCATTGGTGAGCCAGCCGCCCGACACCTCGACTGGCGGAGCCGTCGTCCCGCTGATGCCGCCCGGAAGCGTGCCGAAATCACCGGCCGCGCCGTGGGTTCCGTACCAGAGTCCGGGGTTGCCGCCGGCGCCGCCGAGTGCGGGCAGTCCCGCCTCGGTGGCACCGTCACCGGCGTCGCCGCCGTGTCCTCCGTTGCCCATCAGCCAACCGCCGGTACCGCCGTCACCACCGGCGGCTCCGACGCCCCCGTCTCCGCCCGCGCCGCCCTCGCCGAAGAGCCCGGCGGAACCGCCGTGGCCGCCGGCCACGCCGTCGGTGGTGCTGCTCCAGCCCGCACCGCCGTCACCGAACAGCCAGCCGCCTGCCGCACCGTCGGGGTGGGTTTCGGTGCCGGGCGCGCCGTCGCCGATGACGGTCGATCCGAAGATCTGGTTGATGACGGCGTTGACCTGGGTGCCCAGCGGGCTGGCGATCCACTGTTCGGCGGCGTCATGCAGCCCGGTGTAGAAGTCGAATCCCACCGCCGTCCCGGGCACCTCGGCCAGGGCGGTCAGCGCGGCGTCCCAGTGCCCGGCGGCCAGGAAGGTGTCCCACGCGCCCGCATCGAACAGCGCGTCCCCGTCGAGAGTGCCCGCGGCGGTCAGGAACGGTGCGAACAGCATGTCCATCATGTCGTCGACGTCGGCTCGGGCCGGCGCGGGGGCCAGAGGCGACAGTGCCAAAAACGCTGCGATCCCGGCAACCTGGGTACCGACGACCTTGCTGCGGCGACGAACCATCCCGGTGGCCCCACTTCCCATGACGCGGAGAATTCTGAGTTGCGTCTGAGAATGTTAAACGATTCGTCTCACAAAACGGAAGGGTTCAGCACTGGGTGGCGTCGCGGATCCACTGGCGCCGCGCATCACTCTGGCCGGCCTCGGACGCGGCGGCCCGCAGCACGTGAACGGCTCGTTGGTAGTCGCCCTCAGCGGCCCGGGGGGGAGTCGGCAGGCAGGGTTGGGTCTTCATCGTGTACCTCCCGCAGGTCATGCGATGAGATCGGCACTATTCGACCCATCCAACGTCGGCGGGCGCGAAATCTATCCCACCGACGCAGTGAGCCTGCCCACGCCGGGCGTCATGGTGTGACCGGTGTCACCCGGCCTTGGCGATGACGTGCTCGGCGAACCGCTCAAGGTTGCGGATCTTGTTCTCCAGCGGCTCGGTGTCGGGCCCCATGATGTAGGGCACCCGGAAACCCACGATGACGTCGGTGACGCCTTTGTCCTCCAGGCGCTTGATTCCGTCGAGGGTGAATCCGTCCACCGAGATGACATGGATCTCGAATGGATCGCCGGCGCGGCCCTCCTCTTCCCGGAGCTGCCCCAGCCGGGCGATCAGGCCGTCGAGCTCGGCCGGGTCGCCTCCGCCATGCATCCAACCGTCGTGGCGTGCCGCCCTGCGCAGCGCGGCTTCGGCATGGCCGCCGATCAGGATCGGGATCGGCTGAGTCGGGGCCGGGGCCATCTTGGTCTTGGGGATGTCGTAGAACTCGCCGTGGAACTCGAAGTAGTCGCCGGTGGTGAGGCCCTGGATGATCTCGATGCACTCATCCATCCGCCTGCCACGCCGGGCGAACGGCACGCCCATCAGGTCGTAGTCCTCCGGCCAGGGGCTGGTGCCCACGCCCAGTGCCAGCCGGTTGTTGATCATCGAGGCCAGCGAGCCGGCCTGCTTGGCCACCAGGGCCGGCGGGCGGATCGGCAGCTTGATCACGAACGGGGTGAACCGCAGCGTGCTGGTCACCGCGCCGAGCGCTGCGATCAATACGAACGTCTCGATGAAAGCCTTGCCGTCCAAGAACTCTCGGTTGCCGTCGGGGGTGTAGGGATACTTCGAGTCCGACTCGAAGGGATATGCAATGCTGTCCGGGATCGACATGCTGTGGTATCCGGCGGCCTCGGCGGCCTTGGCGAGCGGAACGTAGTAGCTCGGGTCGGTCATCGCCTCGGCGTAGGTGAAGCGCACGTGGTCTCCTCGATGGTCGCTACGGGTATTCCCCGCAGCTTAGCCCCGAGGCGGTATCGCGATCCGCACCTGTTCGGGGTCCTCCAGGGGATACGGCGGGTAGCCCGCGGCACCCACCACCGTCAGCGTGCCCCACGGTGTCCGCTCGGCGATGCGCCCTTGCGCGGTGTGCTCGCCTACCCGGATGCTGACCTTGGAGCCGGTCACATTGGCGCCCGGAAGATCAGTGAAAAACATTCCCTGCCAATGGTATTGACCGTCGATCGGGTCGAAATGCCCGGCCAGCTGAACCCGGGAGGGGTAGTCCTGGCCATTGTGGGTGACCACGGCCGGCCCGTCGTAGACGTCGTCGTCGCGGGAGCCCGCCAACCCGGTGAGATAGAACCGGGAGAGCCCCCGCGTCGGCAACAGGGGCCGAACCCGCAGCCTTGGCGAGCGGGATTCGATGCGGGCGGCCCCGCTGCGCTGCAGGGCGTCGACGAGCCGGGCCACGTACCGGGCCTGCCGGCGGGTGTGCGGCCCCGGGATCCGGAACCGGTTGGGGATGCCGTGCGCGGCGACGACGTCGTCGGCCGAGGCGACCGCGTCGATGAGAACTCGGGCGGTCACCTCGTCGCCGTCGGTGGTGGTCACCGTCCACGTCTCGGTGTCGCTGTCGAAGCGGGTGCTCGTCGCCGACTCGACGGTGAGCGCGCCTTCCAGCAACCCGTGCAGGCGTGCCGGGTCGCCCAGCACGATCACATCCGGGCTCACAGGAAGCCGGCCCGCCGCCACATCCGCCGGGCCAGGCCGCCCATCAGCCCGACCTCTTCGAAGAACGCCGCCAGCGGCGCGAACGCCGAGCGGGACGCGGCATGGAAGTGCGGGTTGGCCCGCGCTACCCGGCGGGCCTCGCGACCGTCGAGCCCGACCCGGCTGTAGACGATCGGCAGGGTGAACAGGTGGCGGTAGAACGGTCCGCCGACACCCTGCAGATTGGCCAGCAGCATCCGGCGGTAGCGCGGCATCACCGGCACGCTGCGACGCAGACCGTCGCGGGCGTACTGGATGTGGCGGGCCTCCTCGGTGACGTGGATGCGCATCACCCGCCGCACGATCGGCTGGATGTCCGGGTCGTCGAGGATCTGGCGCTGCAGCGCGTCGAAGATCTCCTCGCCGACCAGCGCTGCGCCCCACAGGATGCTGCCGCGGAACAGGAACGGCAGGGCGTTGATGGCGATGCGCTGGTAGCGCTTCGGGCGCACCGGTACGCCGCCGATCCGGTCGATGGTCTTACCGAACATCAGCATGTGCCGGGTCTCATCGCCCAGCTCGGTCAGCGAGTAATGCGTGGTCCGCGCGGTGGGGTTCTTGTGCATCATGTCGCGCAGCAGTGCCTGGTTGAGGATGTTCTCGAACCACACCCCGGCCGACAGCACGTTGACCAGTTCCTGGCGCGACATCTCGATCTGCTGCTCGCGGGTCATCGCCTCCCACAGTGGCGTGCCGTAGAGGGTGCACATCCGCGGCGGCAGGAAGAACTTGTCCGGGTCCACCGGGGCGTCCCAGTCGATGTCGACCACCGGCGCGTAGGACTTCTTGACCGAACCCTTCAAGAGCCGCTCGGCGAATTCCTCCCGAGTCGGTTCGCTGGGTCGCACCACAGTGGTCATCGCAGGAGTCCTCTCTCGCTTCGGTTCTGAAGAAATTAGGAGCCGTCACCCCGCATGTCAATACCGACGGTACCGGATACTTTCGGTTCTTGCGTGACGGCCGTCACGGCAGTTCGGCGGCCCAGGAGCGTTATCGTCCAAAATCTTGGAATTGTTGTTAACAAGACGGGCTTTTGTCTGTAAAAATATTGCGCATGCGGGCTGGTTTGGCAGATCGAAGGGCCGAGTCAACGGCCCTGACAGCCTTCCTTGATCGCACGCTGTCAAAGCCCGGAGTGCTGGTGCTCGAAGGCGAAGCCGGTATCGGTAAGTCCACCCTGTTGTGGGAGGCAGCCGAGGCCGCAACCGAGCGAGGGTTCCGGGTGCTGTCCGCTTCGGGCGCACCGACCGAAGTCAGCTACGCCTACGCCGCGGTGGCCGATCTGCTGGCGACTGTCGTGATACCGGGGGACTTGCCGGAGGCGCAACGCGCCGCGCTGGAGCAGATCCAGCTTGGTGGTGGTGACGGACCCGCCGGCAATGAGCGGATGGTGGCCACCGCGTTCCTGGCGGTGATACGTGCGTCGGGTTCGCAAGCGCCGGTGTTGCTCTGCATCGACGACGCCCACTGGTTGGACGCCTCCAGCCAGGCGGTGATCGGGTACGCCGCGCGACGGCTGACCGGGCGGGTCGGGTTGCTGCTCGCAATTCGGACCGGCTCGGTGAACCCCGTCGACATGAGCTGGTTGAGTGCCGCGCGCCCCGACGCTGTGGTACGTCTGCCGATACGTCCGCTGACTCTGGGCGGTGTGCACACTGTGGTGTCAGCGCGGCTGGGACACACCTTGCCGCGCCCGGCGATCACGCGGATTCACGAAATATCCGGTGGGAACCCATTTTTCGCCCTCGAACTGGCTCGGTTCATCTCGGAGGCCCCGGAACAGTCCGACGTACAACTACCCGACAGCCTGGCGGCCCTGGTGCGTGAGCGCATCGGTCAGCCCGACGAGGAGGTCGCTGCGGTGTTGTTGGCCGCCGCCTGTGCAGCGTTTCCGACCGTGCAGCGGGTGGGTCTGGCCACCGAGCTCAACCCCGATCGGGTCGTCGAACTGATCGAATCCACGCAGGCGCGCGGGGTGGTCCAGATCGACGGCAGCCGGATCCGATTTCGCCATCCACTGTTCGCCACCGGTGTCGTCCACGCGGCCGGGCCGTCGGCACGCCGGGCAATGCATCGCCGGTACAGCGAGTTCGTCCACGAGCCCGAGCTCAAGGCGCGGCACATGGCGTTGGCGGCGACGACCAACGATCCGGACGCCGTCGAGGCGCTCGACGTGGCCGTCGAGTTCACCCGAACACGCGGTGCCCCGGCGGTCGCCGCCGAACTGATCGAATTGGCCATCAAACTCGGCGACGACACGCCGGCGCGGCGAATGCGGGCCGCCGAACAGCAATTTCGTTCCGGAGCCTTCGCGTCGGCGCGTACCCACCTGCACTCGATCCTGGACAAGGCGTCGACTTCGAGCGAATTGCGCTGCACGGCGTTGATCGCGCTGGCAGCGATCACCGGCTACGAAGGCAGCTTGGTGGTGGCCGCTGATCTGCTGACTCAGGCTATCGACAAGGCCGCCGACTACCCACTGCTACAGCTACAGGCCCGCCTGCTGATGGTACCGGTGGCCAGGGTTATCGGCCACGGCCAGGAGTCGATTGAACTCGCGAATATTGCTGTGGCGCAAGCTGATCAACTTGGCATAGCCGGATTGCGCAGCCAGGCATTGACGATTCAGGCCCTGGTGCGCTTCTGGTTCGGTCAGGGACTGGACCCGGACTCGCTGCAGCTGGCGGTGGATTCCGAGGACCCTGCCGGCGGTCCCGCGGCGGCGTACCGTGCCGGCGTCGTCGCGCCGGTGATCCGTTCCTGGGCGGGAGAACTCGTCGATGCTCCCGGACAGATCCGCGCGCTGCGCCAGCGGCTTGCCGAAGGCGGAACCGAGACCGACATCCTATGGATGGACGACTACGCCGCGATGGTCGAACTCTGGCTGGGCAACTACGGCGAGGCGGGAGCCATTGCCGACGAGGCCGTGCAGCGCGCTGAGCTGATGGGCACCAAGATGGTGCTGGTCTGCGCGTGGGCGCGTCAGGCATCGGTGGCCGCGTACACCGGGCGCGTCGATGAGGCCCGCTCGGTTGCGCGCACGGCACTGGAGGCAGCCCGAGCCATCGGCGACGCACTGCACACCGCGGCGGTGACGGCGACGTGCGCGTTTCTCGAGGTGTCACTGGGCGATCATGCGGCTGCGATCAAACTGTTGGAGCCGCTGCTGGCTTCCTTCGATCCAGAGCACGGCACCGAGATCGTCGTCGGCTCGTATCTGCCTGACGGCGTGGAGGCATTGGCAGCGGTGGGGCGCGCAACTGAGGCCGAGCCGTTGGTCGCCGCGCTGGAGCGTAACGGTGCCCGGCTTGATCGGCCGTGGATGCTGGCGGTGGGCGCCCGTGGCCGCAGTCATCTCTTGGCCGCGCGTGGTGAGCTCAATGCCGCCGAACAGGCTGCCCAGGAAGCGCTGCGACATCATGAACGGCTGCCGATGCCGTTCGAGAAGGCGCGGACTCAGCTGTTGTTGGGGCAGGTGCAACGCCGACGCCGGCGCCGGCAGGTCGCGGAGGCGACGTTGCGTGCGGCGCTGGAGACCTTCGAGTTGTTGGGTGCGCCGTTGTGGGCGCAACGCGCCCGTGCGGAGTTGGCGCGGCTGACTCGCGCGGCCGGGGGTGGCGGGCTGACCCCAGCCGAGCATCGAGTCGCGCAGCTGGCCGCGGCAGGACTGTCGAACAAGCAGATCGCCGCCGAGTTGTTCATCGCCCCCAAGACCGTGGAGATGGCGCTCGGCAGCGTGTACCGCAAGTTGGGAATCCGGTCTCGTGGTGGACTGTTCGCGGCGCTCAACGCTGAATGACGTCCAGCCAATGCCAGGGAAATCCCTGGTTCGCTGAGAGGGTTTTCCCCCTAGTGTCAGCGCCATGGGTGACAGCCGGTCGGCGCGTCAGTGTTTCCTGGTCGAGTGGTACCAACCCGATCCTCTCGAATCGGCCGTGGATGCTGCCATCGATCGGCTCGTAGGCGCCGCGGCTGCCGTGCACGCGCAGTTGCTCCTCACGTTGACCTCGCCCAGCGACGAAACGCTGTTCGGGGTCATCGTCGCGGATTCCGCTGAGGTCGTAATCGCGATGTGCCGGCAGGCCGGATGGCACGTCGATCGGATCACCGCCGGGGTGCGGGCCCGGATCGGCGGCTAGCGAGAGCGGCTACGAACTCACCCCGCACCGACGCCGCACCGAGTAGTTTTGCGCCCATGGGAACATTCGTCGTTCGCGCATGCCTCACCGGACTCGCACTGTGGGTGGTCACCAAGATCGTCTCGGGGGTCACGTTCGTCGGCGGTGACACCACGCTGCAGCGGGTGGGCATCATCTTCGTGGTGGCGTTGGTCTTCGGATTGGTCAACGCCTTCATCAAACCGGTCGTGCAGCTGCTGTCGATCCCGCTGTACATCCTCACGCTGGGGTTGTTCCACATCGTGGTGAACGCGCTGATGCTGTGGATCACTGCGTGGATCACCGACAACACCACGCACTGGGGGCTGCACATCGCCGACTTCTGGTGGGATGCCATCTGGGCGGCGATCGTGCTGTCCCTGGTGAGCTGGGTGCTCTCACTGGTGGCGGGGCGCGCGGCCCGGGCCTGACGGCGGTGCCGGAGCTGCCCGAAGTCGAAGCACTTGCCGACCATCTGCGTCGGCATGCGGTCGGCTCGGTGGTCAGCCGCATCGATGTGGCGGCGCTGTCGGTGCTCAAGACCTTCGCCCCGCCGATCGACGCACTGCACGGCCAGACCGTCACCGACGCGCACCGCTGGGGCAAGTACCTCGGCATGCAGGCCGGCCCGCTGTATCTGATCACTCATCTGTCGCGGGCCGGCTGGCTGCGCTGGTCGGATGCGCTGGCGCCGGCGCCGCTGCGGCCCGGAAAGGGGCCGATCGCGCTGCGGGTGCACCTGGGTGGTCCCGGCTTCGACCTCACCGAGGCCGGCACTCAGAAACGGCTGGCGGTGTGGCTGGTCGACGACCCGGCCACAGTGCCCGGCATCGCCGGGCTCGGTCCCGACGCGCTGGCGCTGACGGCCGAGGACTTGGCTGGACTGCTGGCCGGCCAGACCGGGCGGATCAAGAACGTCATCACCGATCAGAAAGTGATGGCCGGCATCGGCAACGCCTACAGTGACGAAATTCTGCACACCGCAAGGATTTCTCCGTTCGCCACCGCATCCAAGCTGTCCGCCGAACAGCTTGCCGCTCTGCACGACGCGATGCGGTCCGTGCTCGCTGACGCGGTGACGCGCTCGGTGGGGCAGCAGGCCGCGACGTTGAAGGGTGAGAAGCGTTCGGGGCTGAAGGTGCACGCGCGCACCGGGCTGCCCTGCCCGGTCTGCGGTGACACGGTGCGCGAGGTGTCGTTCTCCGACAAGTCCTTCCAGTACTGCCCGACGTGTCAGACCGGCGGCAAGGTGCTCGCCGACCGGCGGATGTCGCGGCTGCTCAAGTAGGCTGCCGCCGTGACCCGTCAGAAGATCCTCATCACCGGGGCCAGCTCCGGTCTGGGTGCCGGCATGGCCCGCGCATTCGCCGCGCGTGGACGTGACCTGGCCTTGTGCGCGCGTCGTACCGACCGGCTCGATGAGCTGAAAAGCGAACTGACGCAGAAGTATCCCGAGATCACGGTGGCGGTGGCGGCGCTCGACGTCAACGATCACGACGAGGTGCCCCGGGTGTTCACCCAGCTTGCTGATGAGCTCGGTGGGATCGACCGGGTAATCGTCAACGCCGGCATCGGCAAGGGCGCCCGGCTGGGGTCGGGCAAGCTGTGGGCCAACAAGGCCACCATCGAGACCAACCTGGTTGCCGCGCTGGTGCAGATCGAGACAGCGATCGAGATGTTCAACGCCGCCGGCGGCGGCCACCTGGTGCTGATCTCTTCGGTGCTGGGCACCAGGGGCGTGCCGGGTGTCAAGACCGCCTACGCCGCCAGCAAGGCCGGGGTGTCGTCGCTGGGGGAGTCGCTGCGCGCCGAGTACTCGCACGGCCCGATCAAGGTCACGGTGTTGGAGCCGGGCTACATCGAATCGGAGATGACGGCCAAGTCGGGCTCGACCATGTTGATGGTGGACAACGAGACCGGGGTCAAGGCGATGGTGCGCGCGATCGAGCGCGAAACCGGGCGGGCGGCGGTACCACCGTGGCCGTGGGCTCCGCTGGTGTGGCTCTTGCGCCTGATGCCGGCGCGGTTCACCAAACGCTTCGCCTGAGCCCCCATTTTTCCGCCCACCGTGCAGAAATATCCAGCCTCACCTGGGGTTTTGGCGGACAATTCTGCACGGTCGCGGTGGGGGCGGTGTCAGGCCCGGCCGCGTTCGGCGCGATAGCGGCGGACCAGAGCGTCGGTGGAGCTGTCGGTCTGCGGCTGCGGGGCGGCATCGGCGGTCAGTACCGGCAGCAGCTCCTTGGCCTGCGTCTTGCCCAGTTCCACGCCCCACTGGTCGAACGAGTCGATACCCCACACCACGCCCTCGGTGAACACCTGATGCTCGTAGAGCGCGATCAGCTGGCCCAGTACCGACGGTGTCAGCCTGTCGGCGAGAATCGAAGTGCTGGGCCGGTTTCCGGGCATCACCTTGTGTGGAACAACCTGGGCGGGTGTGCCTTCACCCGCGATCTCCTCGGCCGTCTTGCCGAACGCCAGCACCTGGGTCTGGGCGAAGAAATTGCTCATCAGCAGGTCGTGCATGCTGCCGCTGCCGTCGGCGGTGGGCAGGTCATCGACCGGCGTTGCGAATCCGATGAAATCGGCCGGCACCAGCCGGGTGCCCTGGTGCAGCAGTTGGTAGAACGCGTGCTGGCCGTTGGTTCCCGGTTCCCCCCAATAGATTTCACCGGTGTCGGTGACCACTGCAGATCCGTCGGCGCGGGTCGACTTGCCGTTGGACTCCATGGTGAGCTGCTGCAGGTAGGCCGCGAAGCGGTCCAGGTCGTTTGAGTAGGGCAGCACCGCGCGGGACTGGGCGCCGAAGAAGTTGGAGTACCACACCCCGATCAGGCCGAGCAGGGCTGGTGCGTTGGATTCCAGTGGGGCGGAGCGGAAATGGGAGTCGACGAGGTGGAAACCGGACAGGAACTCCGCGAAGCGTTCCCGGCCGATCACCGCCATCACCGACAGGCCGATCGCCGAGTCCACCGAATAGCGTCCCCCGACCCAGTCCCAGAAGCCGAACATGTTCGCGGTGTCGATGCCGAAGTCCTCGACCCGCTCGGCGTTGGTGGAGACCGCGACGAAATGCTGTGACACCGCGTCGTCGCCCAGGGCGGCGGTCAGCCAGCGGCGGGCCGCGGTGGCGTTGGTCAGCGTCTCCAGCGTCGAGAACGTCTTGGAGGCCACGATGAACAGCGTGGTGGCAGGGTCCAGGTCCGCCAGCTTCGCGGTGAGGTCGGCCGGGTCGATGTTGGAGACGAACCGCGCCGAGATCGCGGCGTCGGCGTAGTGGCGAAGTGCCCGGTAGACCATCACCGGGCCCAGGTCCGAGCCGCCGATGCCGATGTTGACGACGCATCTGATGCGCTTTCCGGTGGCACCGGTCCACTGCCCGCTGCGCAGCCGGTCGGTGAAGTCACCCATCGCGTCGAGCACCGCGTGGACGTCGGCGACGACGTCCTGGCCGTCGACGCTCAACTCGGCATCGCGCGGCAGCCGCAGAGCGGTGTGCAGCACCGCGCGGTCCTCGGAGGTGTTGATGTGCGCGCCGGCGAACATCGCGTCGCGGCGGTCCTCCAGGCCGGCCGCCCGGGCCAGGTCGACCAGCAGCCGCAGTGTCTCGTCGTTGACGCGGTGCTTGCTGTAGTCGATGTAGAGGTCACCGACGGTGACGGTGAATTTGGTGCCGCGTTCCGGATCTTCGGCGAAGAACTCGCGGAGGTGGGTGTCGTTGATCTGCTGGTGGTGTTTGAGCAACGCGTTCCAGGCCGGCGTGGTGGAGATGTCGGGGATCTGGGGAACGGTAGTCATACTCCGACAGTAGCTAGTGGCCCAGCCGGCCGCGGCCCAGCCTCAGCAGCAGCATCGCCAGATCCTTGCCGTCCTCGCCGAGCTCGCTGTAGCGCTCGAGCACCTTCATCTCGCGGCTGTGCACCAGACGGGTGCCGCCGGAGGCCATTCGGGCCTTGCCGATCTCCTGCGAGATCTCGGTGCGGCGTTTCACCGCGGCCAGGATCTCGGCGTCGAGGCGATCGATCTCCCGGCGCAACTCATCGATGTTGGGTGTGGCGAGCACGAATCGAGTCTGCCACCAACGGCCGTGCCAGCGCAAAGAGTGTCACCGTGCGGCGGTACGTTGGGTTGCGTTATGAGTGTGCACGCGACCCAGCAGACCGACCACCTCCTTGAGGGGCTCAACCCGCAACAGCGCCAGGCCGTTGTGCATGAGGGCTCGCCGCTGCTCATCGTCGCAGGAGCCGGGTCGGGCAAGACGGCGGTGCTCACCCGGCGCATCGCCTACCTGCTGGCCGCGCGTGATGTCGGCGTGGGGCAGGTGCTGGCGATCACCTTCACCAACAAGGCCGCCGCGGAGATGCGGGAGCGGGTGGTGTCGTTGATCGGCCCGCGGGCCCGGGTCATGTGGGTGTCGACGTTTCACTCCACCTGCGTGCGGATTCTGCGCAACCAGGCCTCGGTGGTGCCCGGCCTGAACTCCAACTTCTCCATCTACGACGCCGACGATTCGCGGCGGCTGCTGTTGATGATCGGCCGTGACATGGGCCTGGACGTCAAGCGGCACACACCGCGACTGTTGGCCAATGCGATCTCCAACCTCAAGAACGAACTGATCGACCCGGACCGCGCGCTGGCCGAGCTGACCGAGGACTCCGACGACCTGAGCCGCGTGGTGGCGGGCGTCTACGTCGAATATCAGCGCCGGCTGCGCTCGGCCAACGCGCTGGACTTCGACGACCTGATCGGCGAGACGGTCGCCATCCTGCAGGCGTTCCCCGAGATCGCCCAGCACTACCGCCGCCGGTTCCGGCACATCCTGGTCGATGAGTACCAGGACACCAACCACGCGCAGTACATGCTGGTGCGCGAGCTGGCGGGGCACGGTTCTGAAACGGGCGACATCCCGCCGGCGGAGCTGTGCGTGGTCGGTGACGCCGACCAGTCCATCTACGCCTTCCGCGGCGCGACCATCCGCAACATCGAGGACTTCGAACGCGACTACCCGGACGCGGTCACCATGCTGCTCGAGCAGAACTACCGCTCCACGCAGAACATCCTGTCCGCGGCCAACGCGGTGATCGCCTACAACTCGGGCCGCCGGGAGAAGCGGCTGTGGACCGACTCCGGCGACGGTGAGCTGATCGTCGGCTACGTCGCCGACAACGAACACGACGAGGCGCGCTTCATCGCCCAGGAGATCGACGCGCTGACCGAGGCCGGCACGGTCAACTACTCCGACATAGCGATCTTCTACCGCACCAACAATGCGTCCCGGTCACTGGAAGAGGTGTTCATCCGCGCCGGTATCCCGTACAAAGTCGTTGGCGGCGTTCGCTTTTACGAACGCAAGGAGATCCGCGACATCATCGCCTACCTGCGAGTGCTGGACAATCCCGGTGATGCGGTGAGCCTGCGGCGAATTCTCAACACCCCGCGTCGCGGCATCGGCGATCGCGCCGAGGCGTGCGTATCGGTGCACGCCGAGAACACCGGCACCGGATTCGCCGCCGCCCTGCGCGCCGCCGCCGACGGACAGGTGCCGATGCTCAATACCCGCTCGCAGAAAGCGATCTCGGGTTTCGTCGCGATGCTCGACGAACTGCGAGCACACCTGAACACCTGCGACGACGACCTCGGCGGGCTGGTCGAGATGGTGCTGGACCGCACCGGCTACCGCGGCGAACTGGAGTCCTCCACCGATCCGCAGGACCTGGCCCGGCTGGACAACATCAACGAACTCGTCAGCGTCGCACACGAATTCAGCATCGATCGGGCCAATGCACTCGCTGAGCAGGCCGTCGGCGGCGCCGATATGGACGAAGCGGAGGATGTGCCCGACGTCGGGGTGCTGGCAGCCTTTCTGGAGCGGGTCTCGCTGATCGCCGACACCGATGAGATCCCTGAGCACGGCTCCGGGATGGTCACGTTGATGACCCTGCACACCGCCAAGGGCCTGGAGTTCCCGGTGGTGTTCGTGATCGGCTGGGAGGACGGCATGTTCCCGCACATGCGCTCACTCGGCGACGCCCGCGAGCTGTCCGAGGAACGCCGATTGGCCTACGTCGGCCTTACCCGGGCACAGCAGCGGCTCTACCTGAGCCGGGCCAAGGTGCGCTCGTCGTGGGGACAGCCGATGCTGAACCCGGAATCACGCTTCCTGCGGGAGATCCCGCAGCAGCTCGTCGACTGGCGGCGCACCGAAGCCACCGCCGGGCCGAGCGCCCCGGTCAGCGGGGCCGGCCGGTTCGGCTCACCACGGCCGGCACCGTCGCGGTCGGGCAACCGCCCGCTGCTGGTGCTGGCGGCCGGGGACCGGGTCACGCACGACAAGTACGGTCTGGGCCGGGTCGAGGAGGTGTCCGGGGTGGGAGAGTCGGCGATGTCGCTGATCGATTTCGGCAGCTCCGGGCGGGTCAAACTGATGCACAACCACGCGCCGGTCAGCAAGCTCTAGAGCAGCCACCGCCGGGTGACCGGGTGCAGCGCGGCCACCACGGTCGCGATCTCGAGGACCGGGATCACCTGCACGATCCACGGAACCCGGGCACCGGCGATGAACAGGCTACCGAAGGTCAGCAGGGCCACCACAGCACCGACCGCGATCAGGTAGCGGCCCAGCGGGCGGCGCAGCAGCAGCATGATCACCCCGGACACCGTCGTCGTCGCGAACACCAGGCTCAAAAATGTCACCGCGACGCAGAACAGCCGATCGGTGTGCCACCAGCTGGCGATCAGGTCGGTGGACACCACCGAGGTGGCCCAGCAGCCGAGCAGGGCGAGCACGCACGTGATGATCGGCAGGACGGCCGACGAGGGTTGGAGACCGACCGGCTGGCCTGTCACGGCCGACGGCGGCTGCAGCGGCGAGGACGACCGCATGGCGCCGGTGACGATCGGGATGGCGCCGGTGGGGGCACGACGAATGATGCGGCTGGGAGAGGTTGCCGGATTCGCGCCGGTGGGTGGTCGGTGAGGGTCGGTCACCCAACCAGGTTAGGCGAAGTTGATGCCGCGCTTGGCGAGCCAGGATGCCGGGTCGATCCGGCTGGTGCCGTTCTGCAGAACCTCGAAGTGCAGATGCGGGCCGGTGGAGTAGCCCCGGTTGCCCATCTCGGCGATCTGGTCACCGGCCATGACACGCTCGCCGACGCTGACCAGCGACCGGTTGATGTGGCCGTAGAGCGTCACCGTGCCATCGGAGTGCCGCAGCTTGACCAGCATGCCGTAGCCCGCGCTGGGGCCGGATTCGATCACCACGCCGTCGGAGGCCGCGAGGATCGGGGTGCCGATGGAGTTGGCGATGTCGATGCCGGCGTGCAGCACACCCCAGCGGTAACCGAAGTTCGAGGTGAATGCGCCGTGGGTCGGTGCGACGAACAGCGGCCGCTGCAGCCGGGCCTCGCGCTCGGCGCGCTCCTGGGCGAACGCCACACCCTTGGCCAGCTCTTCGTTGTGCACGACGACATTGGCGGCCGCCTTGACCGTGATCATCTGCATGCCGCGGTTGGAGGTGGTCGTGGTGGCGTCGTCGAGGACCGTCTTGCTGGCGGCCAGCACCGCGGGCCGGTTGACGGTATCACCCGACGGGTGGGTGGCGGCGTGCGCGGCCGCAGCAGCTGCCCCGGCGGCCATCGCGGCGATCATCACGCGGCTCTTGACGGCACCGGCCGGCTGCCCGCGGTGCTTGCCCCGAGTCGGCCGCTGGGCGTACTCGTCCGGGTAGCCGCCGCGCGGGAACGCCAGCCGCAGCACCGGCATGTTGTCGGTGTCGGTCAGGTCGTCGAGCTCGGGGGCCGAGAGGACCTCCGCCGACGCGTCGTCGAAGGGGAGGTCACTGAACGCGGCACCGAGGCGGCCGTTGAACGGCAGGACCTCGGTGATCTCGGCGGGGTCGAGTTCCGAGGGGCGATATGCACGCATGTCAACGTCAGCCCGACGGCGGGGCATGGCCCCACCCGGAAACGAACGCATGGTTGTACCGCGCTGCATCTGCCTGGGAGTTCCTCTGGTCGTGATCAGAACGTTATAAAGACCTAGACCTGGAGACGGTAACCACTGGGCGGGGTTCCTGGCAAGCCATCGGCTGAATCCGGGGATTGAATGTGAACCGAATCACTAATTTCTGGTGGTGAGATGTGCCACAGCACTGGTAGGCGAGGAGGGAACCTCGGCGCCGGGTCGATACAGTGCGATCGGAGTTAAATCCTTATGAACCCGACAGTTGCCGGCCTACCGGCTACCCGTTATAAGACAGTGAGTCCATGGATCTCTTCGAGTATCAGGCGAAAGAACTGTTCGCCAAGCACAACGTGCCCACCACTCCCGGCCGAGTGACCACCACCGCCGAGGACGCCAAAGCTATCGCCACCGAGATCGGCCGACCGGTCATGGTGAAGGCCCAGGTCAAGGCCGGCGGACGCGGCAAGGCCGGCGGCGTCAAGTACGCCGCCACCCCGGAAGACGCCTTCACCCACGCGCAGAACATCCTCGGCCTGGACATCAAGGGCCACATCGTCAAGAAGCTGCTGGTGGCCGAGGCGAGCGACATCGCCGAGGAGTACTACATCTCCTTCCTGCTCGACCGGTCCAACCGCACCTACCTGGCCATGTGCTCGGTCGAGGGCGGCATGGAGATCGAAGAGGTCGCCGCCACCAAGCCCGAACGGCTGGCCAAGGTGCCCGTCGACGCCGTCAAGGGTGTCGACCTGGCGTTCGCCCGCTCGATCGCTGAGCAGGGCCACCTGCCCGCCGAGGTGCTCGACGCCGCCGCGGTGACCATCCAGAAGCTGTGGGAGGTCTTCGTCGCCGAAGACGCCACCCTGGTTGAGGTCAACCCGCTGGTGCGCACCCCCGACGACCAGATTCTTGCGCTCGACGGCAAGGTCACCCTCGATGGCAACGCCGAGTTCCGTCAGCCCGGCCACCTCGAGTTCGCTGACCTGGACGCGACCGACCCGCTGGAGATCAAGGCCAAAGAGCACGACCTGAACTACGTCAAGCTCGACGGCGAGGTCGGCATCATCGGCAACGGCGCCGGCCTGGTCATGTCGACCCTGGACGTCACCGCCTACGCCGGTGAGAAGCACGGCGGCGTGAAGCCGGCCAACTTCCTCGACATCGGGGGCGGCGCCTCCGCCGAGATCATGGCCGCCGGCCTGGACGTCATCCTGGGTGACAAGCAGGTCAAGAGCGTGTTCGTCAACGTGTTCGGCGGGATCACCGCGTGCGACGCGGTGGCCAACGGCATCGTCAAGGCCCTGGAAATGCTCGGCCCCGCCGCGACCAAGCCGCTGGTGGTCCGCCTGGACGGCAACAACGTCGAGGAGGGCCGGGCGATCCTGGCCGAGGCCAACCACCCGCTGGTGACCGTCGTCGCCACCATGGACGAGGCCGCCGACAAGGCTGCTGAGCTGGCGCACGCCGGAAAGGACGTATAAGCATGTCGATCTTCGTCAACAAGGACAGCAAGGTCATCGTCCAGGGCATCACCGGTGCCGAGGCCACCAAGCACACTGCGCGCATGCTGGCCGCCGGCACCCAGATCGTCGGCGGTGTCAACGCCCGCAAGGCCGGCACCACCGTGTCGCACAAGGACGCGTCCGGTGCTGACGTGGAGCTGCCGGTGTTCGCCAGCGTCGCCGAGGCCATGAAGGAGACCGGCGCCGACGTGTCGATCGCCTTCGTGCCGCCGGCCTTCTCCAAGGACGCGATGATCGAGGCCATCGACGCCGAGATTCCCCTGCTGGTCGTCATCACCGAGGGAGTCCCGGTGCAGGACAGCGCCTTTGCGTGGGCCTATAACGTCGAGAAGGGTGAGAAGACCCGGATCATCGGGCCGAACTGTCCCGGCATCATCACCCCGGGTGAGTGCCTGGTCGGCATCACCCCGGCCAACATCTCCGGCACCGGCCCGATCGGTCTGGTGTCGAAGTCGGGCACGCTGACCTACCAGATGATGTACGAGCTGCGGGACTTCGGTTTCTCCACCGCCATCGGCATCGGCGGTGACCCGGTGATCGGCACCACCCACATCGACGCCATCGAGGCGTTCGAGAAGGACCCGAACACCAAGGTCATCGTGATGATCGGTGAGATCGGCGGCGACGCCGAGGAGCGGGCCGCGGCCTACATCAAGGCCAACGTCACCAAGCCGGTCGTCGGCTATGTCGCCGGGTTCACCGCGCCGGAGGGCAAGACCATGGGCCACGCCGGCGCCATCGTGTCGGGCTCGTCGGGCACCGCGGCCGCCAAGCAGGAGGCCCTGGAGGCCGCCGGTGTGAAGGTGGGCAAGACCCCGTCGGCCACCGCGGCCCTGGCTCGCGAGATCCTGCAGAGTCTGTAAAACGGCAGACGCAAAAGCCCCCGCTTCGTCGGGGGCTTTTGTGTCTCCCGCCCAGCGAAGGGTGAACCCATGAGCATCGATCCGCGCACACCCGTCGTCGTCGGCGTCGGGCAGGCGGCCGAGCGCATCGACGACGCCGGCTACCGCGGCATGTCGCCGGTCGAACTGGCCGCCGCAGCCGCCCGGGCTGCGTTGGCCGATTGCGGGGCCGCCTCGGCCGCGGTCGCCATTGACACGGTGGTAGCCACCCGGGCGTTCGAGAACTCGATTCCGAAAGCTCCTGCACCGCTGGGCAAGTCGAACAACTTTCCGCGGTCGGTTGCCAGGCTGATCGGTGCTGACCCGGCCCGTGCGGTGCTGGACAAGGTCGGCGGTCAGGGTCCGCAGAAGCTGCTCACCGAGTTCGCCGGCGAGATCGCCTCCGGCGCCGCCGACGTGGTGCTGCTGTGCGGTGCGGATGCGACCTCCACGCTGCGGCATTTCGCCAACGCTGCTGACAAGCCGGACTTCACCGAGACCGTCGACGGCCAGCTCGAAGACCGCGGCTACGGACTCGAGGACTTCATCGAGCATTACACCGTGATCCATGGGCTGACCGGAGCGCCGGTGCAGTACGGCCTGCTGGAGAACGCCCGCCGCGCACGGCTCGGCCTGAGCCCGGCCGACTACCGCCGGGAGATGGCGGAACTGTTCGCCCCGATGACCAAGATCGCCGCCAAGAATCCGTTCTCGGCGTCACCGGTCGAGCGCTCGGCTGACGAGCTGGCCACGATCACCGGCGCCAACCGGATGATCTGCGACCCCTACCCGCGGCTGCTGGTGGCCCGTGATCAGGTCAACCAGGGGGCCGCGGCGCTGCTGATGTCGGTCGAGGCCGCCCGGCGCCTCGGTGTGGCGCAAGACCGCTGGGTGTACCTGCACGGCCACGCCGACCTGCGCGCGCAACGTCTGCTGGAACGCGCCGACCTGAATGCCTACCCGGCGGCCGTCGCGGCCACCACCGAGGCGCTGGCGATGGCCGGGATCGGCTTCGGCGACGTCGCGGCGATGGACCTCTACAGCTGCTTCCCGGTGCCGGTGTTCACCATCTGCGATGCCTTCGGATTGGCCGCCGATGATCCGCGTGGGCTGACCCTGACCGGCGGGTTGCCGTTCTTCGGCGGTGCCGGCAACAACTATTCGACGCACGCCATCGCCGAGGCGGTGGCGGCAGCGCGCAACGCCCCGGGACAATTCACATTCGTCGGGGCCAACGGCGGCATGCAGAGCAAGTATGCGGTCGGGGTGTACTCGACCACGCCGGTGGCTTGGACCCCGGATCGCAGCGCCGAACTGCAGGAAGGGCTCGACCGGGCGCCCAAGATCGCCGTCACCGAGCACGCCGACGGTCCGGGGACCATCGAGACCTACAGCGTCCGCTACGACTGGGACACCCCGACCGGAATCATCATCGGCCGATTGGACGCCGACGGCAGTCGCTTCCTGGCGACCAGCGAGGACGAAGATCTGGTGGCGCTGCTGTCCGACGGTGAACCGCTGGGGGCGGCCGTCACCGTGCGCGCCCTGGACTACGGCAACCGCTGCTCGCTGCGCTGACCTACTCCATTTTTTGGCGCGAGCGCGCACAACGGTCCGCCAAAAGCCCAGGTGGGCGCGGACCGTTGTGCGCGCTCGCGCCCAAAAAAAGGGCGGCAGGTGCTAGGCGCTGAGCCCGAGCTTGCCGGCCAGTCGCTCCACGTAGGCGGCGACCTCGGCTTCGGGCTTGTCCGGCAACCCGAACAGCGTCTCGGTGACGCCGATCTCAGCCCAGTGCGCCAGCTTCTCGGGCACCGGCTTGAAGTCCAGTGCGACGATCTGCGGTGCGCCGTCCCGGTCGGCGGCCGCCCAGGTGTCCTGCAGCAGCTTGACGGGCGCGTCGATGTCGAAGTCCCGCGGCGTGGTGATCCAGCCGTCGGCACTGCGGGCGATCCACTTGAAGTTCTTCTCGGTACCGGCGGCGCCGACCAGCACCGGGATGTGTGACTGCACCGGCTTGGGCCAGGCCCAGCTCGGGCCGAACTTCACGAATTCACCGTCGAACTCGGCCTCCTCCTGCGTCCATAGCGCACGCATGGCTTCCAGGTACTCGCGCAACATGGTGCGACGACGTCCCGGCGGCACGTTGTGGTCGGCGAGTTCATCCGTGTTCCAACCGAATCCGACGCCCACGCTCACCCGGCCGCCGGACAGGTGGTCCAGGGTGGCGATCGACTTCGCCAGGGTGATCGGGTCGTGCTCGACTGGCAGTGCCACCGCGGTCGACAGCCGCACGCGCGAGGTGACCGCACTCGCGGCCCCCAGGCTCACCCAAGGGTCGAGAGTGCGCATGTAGCGGTCGTCGGGCAGCGACTCGTCACCGGTCGTCGGGTGCGCCGCCTGACGCTTGATCGGGATGTGGGTGTGTTCGGGTACGTAGAAGGTGGTGAAGCCGTGGTCGTCGGCGAGTTTGGCGGCAGCCGCAGGGGCGATGCCTCGGTCACTGGTGAATAGCACAAGCCCGTAATCCATATGGGTGATTAGAACGTGTTCCTATTTGTTCGGGCAACCGGGGGTCCCCTACCCACGGTGTTGACTCGGCGGTGTCACCGCGGTGTGCGCTAGCGTGGATGGTCGAACCGCGCCGCACCCCTCATACGCACTGCCGCCGATCACAGGAGAGGTCATGACCTACTCACCAGGGACTCCCGGATTCCAGTCTTCCCAACCGCCGGGCTCCTTCGGCCCGTCCACGCCGTCGTTCACCAAGACCGCAGATGCCGAGAGCAAGCTGCCGTTGTACCTGCGGATGGCGGTCGCGGTACTGGGCTTGGGCGTCTACCTCGCGAACTTCGGGCCGATCGTCACCGTCAGTAACGGCGAGTACCCGCTCATCCTCGGCGACGCCGGCCACACTGTTCCGCTGGCACTGCTGGCCGGGCTGCTGGCCGGGGCAGCTCTGCTGCCCAAGGTGAAGTCCTACACCACGGTGGTCGCGGTGATCTCGACGCTGGGAGCACTGCTGGCGATTGCCACGCTTGCCGACGCCGGTGACGACTACACGGTCGGCTGGGGACTGTGGCTGGTGTTGACGTTCAGCATCCTGCAGGCCGCCGCCGCGGTCGGCGTGCTGCTGCTGGAGACCGGTGTCGTCACCGCCCCGGCGCCGCGGCCCAAGTACGACCCCTACGGCCAGTACGGCCTGCCCCCGGGCGGCAACTACTACGGTCAGCAGGCGCCGCAGCAGCCCGGTTACCCGTCCTACGGCGGTTACCCGTCGGCTCCGTCCTCCGGTGGCTTCGGCGCGCAGTCCGGTCCGGCCTCGTCCGGGATGGGTTCGATGGGTGGCTTCGGCACCGCCTCGCAGCCGACCCAGTCGGTGCCGTCGATGCAGCAGGGCCCGCCCACCCCTCCGACCGGATTCCCCAGCTTCAGCCCGCCGCCGTCCAGCGGCTCGGGCAGCTCGTCGACTGCGGGTTCCGGGGGCTCCGGCGGGTCGGGCCAGGGCTCGACGGGTGGCCAGCAGGCGCAGGGCGGTTCCGCCCCGTCAGGTCCGGCTCAGCCCTAGCGCGCTCCGGCGCGCCGAGTTGAACGTGCCCGTGACGTGACACCGGTGGCCGTCGGTAAATCAGGCTCGAACCCGACCCGCGATCTGTTGCGGGTCGCGTTCGGCCCGTCCGTGGTGGCGTTGACGGTGATCGCAGCGGTGACGCTGCTGCAGTTGCTGATCGCCAACAGCGACATGACCGGGGCGTCGGGCGCCATCGCCAGCATGTGGCTGGGTGTGCATCAGGTGCCGATCGCAATCGGCGGTCGGGAGCTGGGCGTGCTGCCGCTGCTGCCGGTGCTGCTGATGGTTGCCGGGACGGCCCGGACCACCGCGCAGGCCACCGACCGGGGTGCCTCCTGGTTCGTCATCCGCTGGATCGTGGCGTCGGCGTTGGGCGGCCCGCTGTTGATCGCGGCGATCTGCCTGGCGGTCATCCATGACGCGGCGTCGGTCATGACCGAACTGCAGACCCCACATGCGTTGGGCGCCTTCGGCCATGTGTTCCTGGTGCATGCGATCGGCGCGGCGATCGGAATGGGGACGCGGGTGGGCCGGCGCGCTGTGGCCGAGACGCCGCTGCCGGACTGGATCTTCGACGCGCTGCGAGCCGCGGTCGCAGGAATGCTGGCGCTGGTCGGGCTGGCCGGGACCATCACTGTCGTATCCCTGGTCCTGCACTGGGGGACCATGCACGAGCTGTACGCGGTCACCGATTCATTGTTCGGTCAGTTCAGCCTGACGCTGCTGGCGGTGCTGTATGTGCCCAATGTCCTGATCGGTGGGGCGGCGATGGCCGTCGGATCGAGTGCGCACATCGGTCCCGCGCTGTTCAGCGCATTCACCGTGCTCGGTGGCGACATTCCGGCGCTGCCGATTCTGGCCGCTGCGCCCACCCCTCCGCTGGGACCCGCGTGGGTGGCATTGCTGATCATCGGAGCCGCCGCGGCGGTGGCCGTGGGTCAGCAGTGCGCCCGGCGCCCTCTGCCGCTGGTTCCGGCACTGGGCAAGGTTGCGGCCGCAGCGGGTATCGCTGCGGTACTGATGGCACTGCTCGGGTGGGCCGGCGGCGGACGGCTGGGCAACTTCGGCGATGTCGGGGTGGACCAGGTGACATTCGGCCCGGCGGTGTTCCTGTGGTTCGCGTCGATCGGTGCACTGACGGTGGTGATGATCGGCGGGGTGCGGCGCGGGCCGGTGCTGCCTCGGCCAATGCTGCCGCCCGCCCCCGAGCCGGTGCCCACGGTCGAGCCCGAGCCCGAGCTTGACCTCGAGCCCGTCGAACCCGAGCTTTTCGAACCCGACGAGCTGTTCGAACCCGACGAGATCGAGGAGGGGGGTGAGCTGAGCTGGACGCCGCAACCCGAGCAGCCGGCAGCATCTGAGCCGCACCCGCCGACCGAGCCGCCCGGCCCGTGGGAAGACCCCGAAGACCTGATGTTCACCGACGATGACGGGCTCGACCGACCGCGCTAGCGCCACCCCTTGGCAGAATTAAGGACTTGAGTCCCTTATATACTGCTCGCCGTCCTGGTCGCATAGTGACATGACAAGCGTCGTGAGCACGTGGAACCTGCACAGACTGGCAAGTGCCCGAGTGGAGAAGCTCACGCAGCTGGTGTTGCCACCCGGCCATGAGCCGATCCTCGACGTCATGGCGTCGATCTGGGTCGACGGCGTCGAGGCCGGGTTCCAGATGGCCGAGGCGGTATCGATCGGGCTGTCGGGCGCCCTGGCGGAGGACCTGTACCAGCAGCTGGAAGGCGCCGAACTCTGTAGCGAATACGACGAGTTCCCGGAGCTCGACGATCGCGACTTCCAGGATCTTGCGTGTGGCCGGGTCGAGAAGATCAGCCACGGCATCCATCCGGTCGGCCACCCCGACGTGATCTGGGACAAGGTCGAGATCTGGACCGACGGTGTGGCCGCCGCGCTCCGGATCATGCGCGACGAAGGGCAGCGCCAGGCCTGATCGCCGGCCGGATCTTCGGCGGTAGGCTCTTGCTTCGTGCAACCGATCCACGTGGCCCCACGCATCCCGTCGAGGCTGGTGGTGCTGGCTTCGGGTACCGGATCGCTGCTGGAGTCGCTGCTGGCCGCGGCGGTGGGTGATTACCCGGCGCGGGTGGTGGCCGTCGGCACCGACCGCGACTGCCGGGCCGTGCAGATCGCCAAGGACGCCGGGCTACCGGTGTTCACCGTCGCGATGCCCGACCATTCCGACCGGGCTGCTTGGGACCTCGCGCTGGCGGAGGCCACCGCCGCGCATACCCCTGATCTGGTGGTCTCGGCCGGCTTCATGAAGATCCTGGGGCCGCAGTTCCTGTCCCGCTTCATGGGGCGCACCGTCAACACCCACCCGGCGCTGCTGCCCGCCTTCCCCGGCGCGCACGCGGTGCCCGAGGCGCTGGCCTACGGGGTGAAGGTCACCGGCTGCACCGTGCACCTGGTGGATGCCGGGACCGACACTGGTCCGGTGCTGGCCCAGGAGCCGGTCGCAGTGTTCGACGACGACGACGAAGACTCCCTGCATGAACGCATCAAGACAGTGGAGCGCAAGCTCCTGGTAGACGTTCTGGCCGCGCTGGCGACCCGCGGCGTGACCTGGACCGGACGAAAGGCAACCATAGGATGACCGACGGCAAGCGACCGATTCGCCGGGCGCTGATCAGCGTCTACGACAAGACCGGCCTGGTCGACCTGGCTGCCGGACTGCATGCCGCCGGGGTGGCTATCGTCTCCACTGGTTCTACTGCCAAATCAATTGCCGCCAAGGGCATTCCGGTCACTCCCGTGGAACAGCTCACCGGGTTCCCGGAGGTGCTCGACGGCCGGGTCAAGACGCTGCACCCGCGGGTGCACGCCGGGCTGTTGGCCGACCTGCGCAAGTCCGAACATGCTGCGGCGCTGGAAGAACTGGACATCGCGCCGTTCGACTTGGTGGTCGTGAACCTCTACCCGTTCAGCGAGACCGTCGACTCCGGTGCGGGTATCGACGAGTGCGTCGAGCAGATCGACATCGGCGGCCCGTCGATGATCCGGGCGGCCGCCAAGAACCACCCCAGCGTGGCCGTGGTGGTGGACCCGCTCGGCTACGACGGCGTGCTGGCCGCGGTCAAGGCTGGCGGTTTCTCCCTCGCCGAGCGGAAACGGTTGGCGTCGTTGGCTTTCCGCCACACCGCTGAATACGACGTCGCGGTGGCCAACTGGATGTCGTCGACGCTTGCGCCCGAGGAGCCTCGTCAGGGCCTGCCGGAATGGATCGGGCGTACCTACCGCCGGGCGACGCAGCTGCGGTACGGCGAGAACCCGCACCAGCAGGCCGCTCTGTTCTGTGACGGCGGGGCCTGGCCGGGGTTGGCGCAGGCCGATCAGCTGCACGGAAAAGAGATGTCCTACAACAACTTCACCGACGCGGACGCCGCGTGGCGGGCGGCGTTCGACCACGACGAGATCTGCGTGGCGATCATCAAGCACGCCAACCCGTGCGGCATCGCGGTCTCGGCGACGTCGGTGGCCGACGCGCACCGCAAGGCCCACGAGTGCGACCCGCTGAGTGCGTTCGGCGGAGTGATCGCGGCGAACACCGAGGTCAGCGTGGAGATGGCGGAGTACGTCAGCACCATCTTCACCGAGGTCATCGTCGCGCCGGCTTACGCGCCCGGGGCCGTGGAGATCCTGGCCCGCAAGAAGAACATTCGGGTGCTGGTGGCCTCCGAGCCGCTGCGCGGTGGCACCGAATGGCGCCAGCTCAGCGGCGGGCTGTTGATGCAGAGCCGCGACGGCCTCGACGCTTCCGGTGACAACCCGGTGAACTGGACGCTGGCCACCGGCGAACCGGCCGATGCGGCCACCCTGGCCGACCTGGTCTTCGCCTGGCGGGCCTGCCGCGCGGTCAAATCGAACGCGATCGTGGTTGCGGGCGACGGCGCCACCATCGGCGTGGGCATGGGCCAGGTCAACCGGGTCGACGCGGCCCGACTGGCGGTGGAGCGCGGGGGCGAGCGGGTGGCCGGTGCGGTGGCTGCATCGGATGCGTTCTTCCCGTTCCCCGACGGCCTGCAGACGCTGACCGCGGCCGGGGTGAAGGCGATCGTGCACCCGGGTGGTTCGGTGCGCGACGACGAGGTGACCGCGGCGGCTGCCGAGGCGGGGATCACCCTCTACCTGACCGGGGCCCGGCACTTCGCTCACTGACTCAGCTAGGGGTCTTCGCCGTCCTCGTCGCCGGTTTCGCTGTCTCGCAGCAGTTTTTCGGGGTGGTGGTAGGTGTTGGTGCGCGCTTGGCCTCGGTCTTGGTTGGCGGGTGGGAGTGTTTCGGTGGTGCCGTCGCGTCGAAGGCTTCGACGATCTCATCGCGACCATTGATCGAAAGCATGTTCGAATGATACGACGCCCCACCGACACGCGCCCACGCCAAAACCACAGTGACACAAGTGAATAGAGGGACGGCCGAGAGCTGCGGAACAATTCCACCCTTGACAAAAAGATTGCAGGCACTCACTATCTAACTCGACCCCGAAGTGAGGAGCGCTGGTGGCCTACGACCTGATCATCCGCAACGGCCTGTGGTTCGACGGCTTGGGCAATACCCCGCAGGTCCGCACCCTCGGCATCCGCGGCGGCGTGGTGGCCGACATCGCGTCCGGACCGCTGGACGAGACGGACTGCCCCGAGGTGATCGATGCCGCCGGCAAGTGGGTGGTGCCCGGCTTCCTCGATGTGCACACCCATTACGACGCCGAGGTGCTTCTGGACCCGGGTCTGCCCGAATCGGTGCGCCACGGCGTCACCACCGTCCTGCTGGGCAACTGCTCGCTGTCCACGGTGTACGCCGACTCCGAGGACGCCGCTGACCTGTTCAGCCGGGTGGAGGCGGTGCCGCGCAAATTCGTGCTGGATGCGCTGCGCGCCAAGAAGGCCTGGACCACCCCGGCCGAGTACGTCCGCGCCCTCGACGACATGCCGCTGGGGCCCAATATCGGCTCCATGCTTGGTCATTCGGACCTGCGCACCGCGGTGCTGGGCCTGGACCGCGCCACCACCGACGGCGTCGTCCCCAGCGACGCCGAGCTGGAGAAGATGGCCGCACTGCTCGAAGATGGGCTCGACGCCGGACTGCTCGGCATGTCGGGAATGGACGCGGCCATCGACAAACTCGACGGTGAGCGCTTCCGCTCGCGGGCACTGCCCTCGACGTTCGCCACCTGGCGGGAACGACGCCGGCTGATCAAGGTGCTGCGCAAGCGCGGCCGGATGCTGCAGAGCGCCCCGAATGTCGCAAAACCATTGACAGCCTTGAATTTCTTCCTCACCAGCAGCGGAATGTTCGGCCGCCGGCGCGGGGTGAAGATGAGCCTGCTGGTCTCCGCCGACGCCAAGTCCTCACCGGGCGCGGTGCGCGTTCTCGGCCCCGGCACCCGGCTGCTCAACGCACTGCTCGGTTCCTCGGTGCGCTTTCAGCACCTGCCGGTGCCGTTCGAGCTGTATTCCGACGGAATCGATCTGCCGGTGTTCGAGGAGTTCGGCGCCGGCACCGCCGCACTGCACCTGCGGGATCAACTGGAGCGCAACGCACTGCTGGCCGACGTCGACTACCGGCGCCGATTCCGCAAGTCGTTCGACCGCAAGAAGCTGGGGCCGACGTTGTGGCACCGCGACTTCCACGACGCGGTGATCGTCGAGTGCCCGGATGCGAGCCTGATCGGCAAGAGCTTCGGGCAGATCGCCGACGAGCGGGGACTGCATCCGCTGGACGCGTTCCTGGATGTGTTGGTGGCCAACGGCGAACGCAACGTGCGCTGGACCACGATCGTCGCCAACCACCGGCCCCGCCAGCTCGACAGGCTGGCCAACGAGCCGACCATCCACTTCGGGTTCTCCGACGCCGGAGCACATCTGCGTAACATGGCGTTCTACAACTACGCGCTGCGCCTGCTCAAGCGAGTACGTGATGCCGAGCTGGCGGGCAGGCCGTTCATGAGCGTCGAGCGGGCGGTGTACCGGCTGACCGCCGAGGTCGCCGATTGGTTCGGCTTGGATGCGGGCACGCTGCGCCAAGGCGATCGCGCCGACCTCGTGGTGATCGACCCGGCCGGACTGAACCAGGAAGTGGATGCCTACCACGAGGAAAAGGTGGAGTTCTACGGTGGATTGAGCCGAATGGTCAACCGCAACGACGACGCCGTGGTGGCGACCGTGGTGGGCGGCACCGTGGTGTACGGCAACGGGCAGTTCCGCGACGGCTACGGCACGACGATGAAGTCCGGCCGGTTCCTGCGTGCCGGATCACGTGAGCTGGCAACGGTATAGGCGGGCGTAGCCAATGGCCCGAACCCAGCGAGAACGCCGGGAGGCGACCGTCGCGGGACTGCTGGGCGCCAGCATCGCCACCATCGCCGAGATCGGATATGCCCGCGCGTCGGCGAAGACGATCGCCCGCCGCGCAGGCGTCTCTGACGGAGCGCTGTTCCGCCACTTCGACACCATGTGTGACTTCATGGCGGCCACCGCACAAGAGGTGCTGCGCCGCCAGGTGGAGCTGATCAGTAAGCAGGTGGCGGAGATCCCGGCCAACGGCTCGGCACTGGAGGCGGTATTGACCGTGCTGCGTGATCTGACGGCAAACTCCAACAGCGCGGTGATCTACGAGCTGCTGATCGCGGCACGCACGGACGAGAACCTGCGGACCGCGCTGGCCGAGGTGTTGGACGAATACGGTGCGAAGATCTACGACACCGCCCGGGGATTTCCCGGCGCCGACGCATTTCCCGAGGAGCTGTTCCCCAGCGTGGTTGCGCTGCTCACCAACACCTTTGACGGCGCCTCGATCGTGCGGGCCGTGCTGCCTCAGCCCGAGATCGAGGCCAATCGTATTCCGTTGCTGCTGAAGTTATTAGCCGGACAGACCTAGATCCTTCGGCGTCGCGGCCGCCGTCACGTGACCCATGAAGGCGACGATCTCGTCGACGGCGCGTCGCGCATCCGGGTTGAAGTCGAAGGTGAGCTGGAACATGTGCAGCGCGCGATCCCACACCTGCACCCAGTTCGGCACGCCGGCGGCGGTGAGCTCGTCGGCCAGCAAGAAGGTGTCGTTGCGCAGCATCTCGTTGTTGCCGACCTGCAAAAGAAACGGCCCCAGTCCGCGAAGCTGCGCCTCCGGGGGCATCACCGGCAGCTCGCGGGTTCCGTTCACGGTGGCGTAGACGCGATACAGGAACATGAACGCCATGAACGGGAAGAACGGATCGCGGTGGGCGGCGGCGGCCTGCCGCTTGATCTGCATGTCCGACGACGTCAGCGGCGACATCAGCACCTGACCGGCCGGCACGGGCAACCCGGCGTCGCGCGCGACGAGCGCGGTGTTGGCCGCCATCAAGCCACCGGCCGAATCACCGGCCAGCACAATATGATCCGCGGAGTACCCGGCGTCCAGCGCGTATCGGTAGGCATTCAGCCCGTCGGCAATCGCCTCGTCGATGCCGGCCTGCGGAGCCAACCGGTACCCGACATTGAGCACCCGGGCACCCGCGGCCTCGGACAGCTTGCTGACGAACCGGCGATGCGAGTTGAGGCCCAGTGTCACCAGCGCCGAGCCGTGGAAGTAGACGATCACCCGGTCCGAATCGCGGGACGCGGGGGCCACAACCCACTCCGCCGGGCAGTCCGGTAGTTGTATCCGTGTCACCTGGGTGCCCGGCAGCGGCCGGATGAACCGCATCGGCTTGTCGATGAGATCCAGGCGAGCCCGTTGCATACCGGCGGGCCAGAAGCGGTTGATGACCGTCCCGAGAACCGTCAGCACGGCGATCGAGGACCGCAGGAAGATCAGCGCCGCCAAGCCCAGCAGTCGGGCCTGCCAACTGGCCGGGCCGAAGTAGGTCTGAGGCGGACGATCACGCCATTCCGGTGAGTTCACGGTACCCAGGGTATCGGGTATCTGCCGGCCGGATAAAGCAGGACGCCGTGACGGACCATCGCACCCGTCGTAGCGTGGAGTGGTGACCGCGCCGAAAATCCCGCACGATCTGCCCTCAACCCTCGGTGAGCTACGTGCCACCGGCCACCGTGAACGGGGGGTCAAGCAAGAGATCGCCGAGAACCTGCTGGCCCGCCTCGCCGAGGGTGACGACGGCGCAGCGATCTGGCCGGGCATCTTCGGATTCGACGACACCGTGCTCCCGCAGCTGGAACGCGCGCTGATCGCGGGCCACGACATCGTGCTGCTGGGCGAACGCGGCCAGGGCAAGACCCGGCTGCTGCGCGCGCTCACCGGGCTGCTCGACGAGTGGACGCCGGTGATCGCCGGCGCCGAACTCGGTGAGCACCCGTACTCGCCGATCACGCCGGAATCGATTCGCCGCGCCGCCGAACTCGGCGACGCCCTGCCGGTGACCTGGCGGCACCGCAGCGAGCGCTACACCGAGAAGCTCGCCACCCCCGATACGTCGGTGGCCGACCTGGTCGGCGACATCGACCCGATCAAGGTCGCCGAGGGACGCAGCCTCGGTGACCCCGAGACCATCGCCTACGGCCTGATCCCGCGGGCGCACCGCGGCATCGTCGCCGTCAACGAGCTGCCCGACCTTGCCGAGCGCATCCAGGTCGCGATGCTCAATGTGATGGAGGAACGCGACATCCAGGTGCGCGGCTACACGCTGCGACTGCCGCTGGACGTCGTGGTGGTGGCCAGCGCCAACCCGGAGGACTACACCAACCGGGGCCGGATCATCACCCCGCTCAAGGACCGGTTCGGCGCCGAGATCCGCACGCACTATCCGCTGGAGCTCGACGCCGAGGTCGGGGTGATCGCCCAGGAGGCGCACCTGAGCGCGAGCGTGCCGGACTATCTGCTGGCGGCGCTGGCCCGGTTCGCGCGTTACCTGCGCGAGTCGCGGTCGATCGATCAGCGGTCGGGGGTGTCGGCGCGGTTCGCGATCGCCGCGGCGGAGACGGTAGCGGCCTCGGCGCGGCACCGCGGTGCGTTGCTGGGCGAGACCGATCCGGTGGCCCGGGTGGTCGACCTCGGCACGATCATCGACGTGCTGCGCGGCAAGCTGGAGTTCGAGTCCGGTGAGGAGGGGCGTGAGCAGGCGGTGCTGGAACACCTGCTGCGCCGGGCCGTTGCCGACACCGCTTCGCGGGCACTGGGCGGCATAGACGTCGGGCCGCTGGTGGCCGCGGTGGAGGACGCGGCCGTGACGACCGGCGATCGGGTGGCGGCCAAGGCTGTGCTGGCGGCGCTGCCGGATCTGCCGGTCATTGACGCAGTCGCCCAGCGCCTCGGTGCGCAGTCCGAGGGAGAGCGCGCCGCAGCACTCGAATTGGCCTTGGAAGCACTGTATTTGGCCAAGCGTATCGACAAGACGTCCGACGAGGGCGAAACCGTCTATGGCTAGAGCGCACGGCTCCCGGTATTCGGCCTACTCCGGTGGGCCGGATCCGTTGGCGCCGCCGGTTGATCTGGCCGAGGCGCTGGAGGAGATCGGGCGCGATGTCATGGAGGGGACGTCGCCGCGCCGGGCTCTGCAGGAACTGATGCGGCGCGGAACCAAGAACATGCCGGGTGCCGACCGGCTGGCGGCAGAGGTGCAACGACGTCGTCGAGAATTGTTGCGCAACAACAATTTAGACGGAACGCTGGCGGACATCAAGAAGCTGCTCGACGACGCGGTGCTGGCCGAGCGCAAGGAACTGGCTCGTGCGTTGGACGACGACGCGCGCTTCGCCGAGATGCAGATCGAGGGACTGTCGCCGTCGCCGGCCAAGGCGGTGCAGGAGCTGGCGGAATACGATTGGCGCAGTCCCGAGGCCCGCGAGTCCTACGAGAAGATCAAGGATCTGCTCGGCCGGGAGATGCTCGACCAACGGTTCGCCGGCATGAAGCAGGCACTTGAAGGCGCCACCGACGAAGACCGGCAACGGGTCGCCGACATGCTCGACGACCTCAACGAGCTGTTGGACAAGCACGCCCGGGGTGAAGACACCCCCGAGGATTTCCAGAACTTCATGGACTCCCACGGTGAGTTCTTCCCGGAGAACCCTGCCAACGTCGACGAGCTGCTGGACTCCCTGGCCAAGCGCGCGGCCGCCGCCCAGCGCTTCCGCAACAGCCTGACCAATGAGCAACGAGATGAACTGGATGCGTTGGCGCAGCAGGCATTCGGATCACCGGCCTTGCAGCAGGCGCTGGGACGCCTGGACGCGCATCTGCAGGCGGCCCGGCCGGGGGAGGACTGGAACGGCTCATCGGAGTTCTCCGGCAACAACCCGCTGGGGATGGGCGAGGGCGCCCAGGCATTGAGCGACATCGCCGAGCTCGAGCAGTTGGCCGAGCAGCTCTCACAGGCATATCCGGGCGCCAGCATGGACGACGTCGACCTCGATGCGCTGGCCCGCCAGTTGGGCGACGAGGCCGCGGTCGATGCACGCACTCTGGCCGAGCTGGAGCGTGCACTGCTCAATCAGGGTTTTCTGGACCGCAGTTCTGACGGGCAGTGGCGGCTGTCGCCCAAGGCGATGCGCCAGCTGGGGCAGACCGCGTTGCGTGATGTGGCACGCCAACTTTCGGGCCGGCGCGGTGAACGTGACCACCGCCGGGCCGGGGCTGCCGGGGAGCTGACCGGTGCGACCCGGCCGTGGCAGTTCGGCGACACCGAGCCGTGGAACGTCACCCGCACCCTGACTAATACCGTGCTGCGGCGGGCTGGCGATCAGTCGGGCCGGCACAGTTCCCGCCTGTCGATCAGCGTCGACGACGTCGAGGTGTCCGAGACCGAGACCCGCACCCAATCCGCCGTGGCACTGCTGGTCGACACATCCTTCTCGATGGTGATGGACAACCGCTGGCTGCCGATGAAACGCACCGCGCTGGCGCTGCATCACCTGGTGAGTACCCGCTTCCGCTCGGATGCGTTGCAGATCATCGCATTCGGGCGCTACGCGCGTACCGTGACCGCAGCCGAGCTCACCGGCCTGGAAGGCGTCTACGAGCAGGGCACCAACCTGCATCACGCCCTGGCGCTGGCAAGCCGGCACCTGCGCCGGCACCCCAACGCACAGCCGGTGGTACTGGTGGTCACCGACGGGGAGCCCACGGCGCACCTGGAGGATTACCGAGGCGATGGCGCATCGGTTTTCTTCGACTACCCACCGCACCCGCGGACCATCGCCCACACCGTCAAGGGCTTCGACGACGTAGCCCGGCTCGGCGCGCAGGTGACGATCTTCCGGCTTGGTGACGATCCGGGACTGGCCCGATTCATCGATCAGGTGGCGCGGAGGGTCCAGGGTCGGGTCGTGGTGCCCGAACTCGACGGGTTGGGTGCGGCGGTCGTCGGCGACTATCTGCGCTCGCGGCGGCGCTGATCTCCTATCGGGACAGCAGCCGGCGTTTCTGTTCGGCGAATTCCTCCGCGGTCAGATATCCGGCGTCGTGGAGCTCGCCGAGTTCCCGGATCCCTGCCGCCAATTCAGCAAGCGGAACCGTCAGTGGCCGCACCGGTGGCGGTACTGCCGGCGATGGCGAACCGGGCTCCTGCGCCGGCGTGCCGTCCGCCGCGGGAGTCGGCTGGCCGTCCCCGCCGCGGTTGCGGTTGACCGCGCCGGCGAGCGCGCTGCCGCCCATACCCGCCAGGGCCATCTGACCGAACGCGGTACCCAATCCGCCCGGCGTGGTCGCCGACGGTCCGGCGGCCAGCGGCGTCGAGAAGCTCGCGTTGCGGATCTCCGGGGCCATCTCGGCCCACCCGATGGGCGTGGAAAGCGACCCGAGTGGGAACGCCTCGCCCCTGGCCGCAATGACCGAGGCGTGCGGCACGCGGAGGTTGTCGGTCGACGGCAGTTCCCCCTCCGCTCCCAATTGGCCCAGGGCGTCCATGATGCTGCGCTGCCCACCGCGCAGCAGGTCCTGGGTGTCGAAGATCTCGCGCGAGTCCATCTCGGAGAAGTACATGGCCGCGCCGGCCAGGTAGACACCGACGATCGACAGGGGCAGGGCGATACCGATGCCGACCTCGTCGGCCAGGATCGCAAGCCATTCAAATGGATCGACCGGTAAGGCGGCCTCCGCGGGCATGGCGGTGAACGGCGATGAGGCTTCCGACGATCCGGGCCCCGACAACGTCGAGGCCGTCTTGGACAGCAGCGCCTGGGCATTGTTGGCCACCGAGTTGCCCTGGGCGGCCTGAGAAGCACCTTGGTCGCCCGGCCCTGAGGCGGTCTTGGGCGGCGGCTGGAAGGGTGCCAGCTCGGCGGCGGTCGCCGACGTCGAGGCGTAGCCGTACATCGCGGTGGCGTCCTGGGCCCACATCTCGGCGTACAGGGCCTCGGTGGCCGCGATCGCCGCGGCGTTCTGACCCAGAACATTGGTGGCCAGCAGGGTCATCAGCTGAGCACGGTTGGCCGCGATCACCGCCGGAGGCACCACCATGGCGAACGCGGCCTCGTAGGCGGCCACTGCCGACTTGGCCTGGCCCGCGGTCGTTGCCGCTTGGGCGGAGGTGCTGTTCAACCACGTCACGAACGGGGCGATCGAGGCCGCCATCGCTATCGACGACGGACCCCTCCACGCTCCGCTGGTCAACTCGGTGACCACGGACTGATAGGCGGTCGCCGCCAGGTGCAGTTCGGTGGCCACCCCGTCCCAGGCGGTGGCCGCGGTGATCAGCGGCCCCGGGCCGGCACCGGTATACATCCGGGCGGAGGTGACTTCCGGCGGTAATGCCGCGAAATCCATCGTGGGGTTCAGCTCCTCCGGTTCTTGCTGGTTCGGTCCGGGCAGGCCCGATCCGCGGGTCAGGCCGTCCGCCGCTTCTCCGAATCCGCATGATATCCCGGAGGCGGGCAGGGATATGTGTTGTTTGGCACCGGCTCGGGCGTTGTGGACGTGCCTCCATTTTCCGGATCGGGCCGAGTCCGTCGCCATGGTGTTTGGCACCCATTCCGAGGTAGGCGTGACCCGTATGGACAAATATGTGGTGTGCAGGCGAGGCTGGGTGACATGCACCGTTGGACGGCGGTCATCGATAAGTTCTGGCGACTGACCGGGGTACCGGCACAAGGGCTGTTCCACCGGGTCGTTCTGATCAATGGTCTGGTCTTCACCGTCGGCACCCTGTTGCTTGCGGTGACGCCGGCCGCGGTGTCGGCGCGCACCCAGTTGACCGAGGTTCCGGTGCTGGTGGTCGGCCTGGCCGTTGTGGTGGGGGCGAACGCACTGCTCCTACGGTCGAGTCTTGCCCCGCTGGATCGGCTGGCCGCGTCGATGCGCCGCGTCGATCCGCCGCTGCGCAGCGACCGAATCCATGAACCGGGCGGCGGCGGCGACCTGCACAACCTCATCGAATCGTTCAACACCATGCTGGACCGGCTCGAGACCGAGCGGGCCTCATCGAGCGCGTTGGCGCTGGCCGTACAGGAGAGCGAGCGGCAGCGGATCGCCAGGGAGTTGCACGACGAGATCGGGCAGACCCTCACAGCTGCCCTGCTGACCCTAAAGCGGGCCGTCGACAACGCGCCGGCGAAAATTCGCGGCGACCTTCGCGACGCCCAGGAGATCGTGCGGTCCAGCCTCGACGAGGTGCGCAGCATCGCCGGCCGCCTGCGCCCCGACGTGCTCGAAGACCTCGGCCTGCCCAGCGCACTGCAGGCCCTGTGCAACCAGTTCACCCAAGCGGCCGGCATCGACGTCGTCCGGGACGTCCCGGTCCACGTCGACCGATTGAATCCCGACCTGGAACTGGCCTGCTACCGGATCGCGCAGGAGAGCCTGACCAACATCGCCCGCCATGCCGGAGCCCAGAAGGTCTGGTTGGATCTGCATGTCGGCCGCGAGGAGTTGGTGCTGCGGATCGCCGACGACGGTCACGGCGGGGTCAGCTCCACCGGTGCGGGTATCCGCGGAATGGGTGAACGAGCCCTACTGGTGCGGGGCACGCTCACGATCACCTCCCCGAACGACAAAGGAACCGAGATCAAGCTGGTGGCACCGACTCGCAGCGACGGTGGCGCGTGACGAGACCCGAGCCGGCGCGCATTCTGCTCGTCGACGATCACGCCCTGGTGCGCAGTGGCCTGCGGATGATCCTGGACGCCGAATCGGATCTTCGCGTGGTGGCCGAGGCGGCCGACGGCTCCGAGGCACTGACCATCCTGCGGGACACCCCGATCGACCTGGCGATCCTGGACATCGCGATGCCCCGGATGACCGGGCTGCAGGCTGCGCGGGAGATCGAACGCAGCCATCCCCACGTGCGGATGCTGATGCTGTCCATGTACGACAACGAGCAGTACCTGTTCGAAGCGCTCAAGGCCGGCGCGTCCGGTTACGTGCTGAAATCCGTCGCCGACCGCGACTTGATCGAGGCCTGCCGCGCCACGATGCGCGGCGAGCCCTTTCTGTACGCCGGCGCGGTGACCGCCCTGATCCGGGACCACCTGCACCGGGCACGCCAGGGCGACTCGGTGCCCGACAACATCCTGACGCCTCGTGAGGAGGAAGTCCTGAAGTTGATCGCCGAGGGGCTCTCGGCCCGTGAAATCGCCAAAACCCTCGGCATCAGTGCCAAGACGGTCGACCGGCACCGGACCAACACCCTGCAGAAACTGGGGCTGCGCGATCGCTTGGCATTGACCCGGTATGCGATCAGGACGGGCCTGATAGAGCCCTAGCGCCAACAGGTCGTGGGGCCTCATGGGGGTAGCACCCCCCGCCGAATGCGGGCTGCATCCCATGGCGCCTCGCCAGTTCGCCACGGAGACTGGAGACAGTTCAGTCAGGATCCTTGGTGCGCATTGAGCAGACGGTACGATCCGGGCGTGGGTACGCAGGTCCACGAGGCGGTCTACCGTTTTGCCCGGGTGGGCAGTCGTTGACGTGTGTCCGACTGCGGCGCCGTCCGGCGCGTTGTCGCATGCTGCCGTGTCCTGATACCGATACCTCGATGAGACCGGTCCGTGGAGAGTGATGCTCGCGATACTGCTTACCCATGCTGTTGGCACGGCTGCGGCACCGACCATGGTGCGCAGGTGGGGTCGATCGGCGTTCTATCCCTTGGGCGCTATCCCGTTGCTGTCACTGGTGTGGGTGGTGGGGAATTGGCCGCCCGGACCGGGTGACGACCGGCGGGCGCTGATCAGCTGGGTGCCCGGACTGTCGATGGACATCGCGCTGCGCTTTGACACGCTGGCCGCAATCATGTGCGTGCTGGCGTTGGGAATCGGTGCGCTGGTGCTGTTCTACTGCGCCGAGTATTTCCGCCCGGTCAGCCCGCACACCGAACTCGACCCGCGACTGCCCAGCTTCGCCGCGAAAATGCTGGGGTTCGCCGGATCGATGTTCGGGCTGATGGTCGCCGACAACATGTTGGTGCTCTACGTGTTCTGGGAACTGACCACGGTGTTGTCGTTCCTGCTGATCGGCCACTACGCCGAACGCGCGGTCAACCGGCGCGCCGCCATCCAGGCGTTGGTGGTCACCACAGCCGGTGGGTTGGCCATGTTGGTCGGCATCATCATGCTGGGCCAGACCGCCGGCAGCTACCTGCTGTCGGACCTGGTGGCCGATCCGCCGTCGGGGACGGTCGTCACCGTCGGTGTGCTGCTGGTCCTGGTCGGCGCGCTGAGCAAGTCGGCGATTGTGCCGCTGCACTTCTGGCTGCCGGGCGCGATGGCGGCACCGACACCGGTCAGTGCCTACCTGCACGCGGCCGCGATGGTCAAGGCTGGGATTTATCTGGTGGCGCGGTTGACGCCGGGATTCGCCGACTCGCCGGGATGGCGGCCGACGGTGGTGGTCCTGGGCCTTGCCACCGCCCTGTTGGCGGGCTGGCGCGCGATCCGCGAATACGACCTGAAGCTGGTGTTGGCCTACAGCACGGTCAGCCAGTTGGGAATGATGATCGTGCTGGTCGGCGGCGGCGGTCGCGATCTGATGTTGGCCGGCCTGACCGCCATGTGCGCACATGCGGCGGCCAAGGCGGCGCTGTTCATGGTGGTGGGGATCATCGACCATGCCACCGGCACCCGCGATCTGCGCGAGCTGGCCGGACTGGGCCACCGCGCGCCGGGGCTGTTCGTGGTTGCGGCGGCGGCCGCCGCGAGTATGGCCGGGGTGCCACCGTTCATCGGCTTCATCGCCAAGGAGGCCATCTACGGGACCGAGGCCCAGGCACCCGCGCTGGGTTCCTCCGGCCCGTACGTCTTGGGTGCGGCGGTCGTCGCCTCGATGTTCACCGTGATCTACAGCGCGCGGTTCATCTGGGGCGGCTTCGCAAGCAAGGGCCAGACCGAACCCAGCGTCGACGTCGCCGAGATGCACCGGCCGACCATGGCTTTCCTGGCGGCGCCGGCCGTATTGGCCGCCGCCAGCCTGGCCCTGGGCCTGTGGCCGTTGGTGCTGGACACCGCGCTGCACGGCTACGCCGACACCGTGCCCTACGGGATGACCTACCACCTGGCGCTGTGGCACGGTGCGGGACTGCCGGTGTTCCTGTCGGCGGGGGTACTGCTGGTGGGCTTCGGGGTGTTCGCCGCGCGCGGCCCACTGCGGCTGGCCCGGCTGCGCCAGCTGCCGCTGGGCAAGGCCGATCAGATGTACGACGACTTCCTGCGGGTGCTCGATGTGGCCGCGGTGCGGTTGACCGCGATCACCCAGCGTGGGTCCCTGCCGGTCAACCAGGCGGTGATCTTCGCGACGCTGGTGCTGCTGCCGCTGACGGTGCTGATGTTGGGTGCGCGTGACCGGGTCGATCTGCGGCTGTGGGATACGCCGTTGCAGCTCACGCTGGCCGTGTTGGTGGTTTCCGGCGGGATCGGGGCCACGGTGGCTCGCAACCGGCTGTCCGCGGTGTTGATGGTCGGGGTGACCGGGTATGGCTGCGCCGCGGCGTTCGCGTTCCACGGGGCTCCGGACCTGGCGTTGACCCAGTTGCTCGTCGAGACCGTGACCCTGGTGATCTTCGTGCTGGTGCTGCGAACGCTGCCGGCGGAGGCCGAGCGTCCCTCGATGGCGATGAACCGGCTGCCCCGGGCGTTGCTGGCCATGTCGGTCGGCGCCGCCGTCTCGGTGCTGGGGGCCTTCGCGATGGCGGCGCGCACCCGCGACGGGGTGGCCGGCCTGCTGCCTGCCGAGGCCTATGAGCGCGCCTACGGTGCCAACACCGTCAACGTGATCCTGGTCGACGTCCGGGCCTGGGACACCCTCGGGGAGATCTCGGTGTTGCTGGTCGCCGCGACCGGAGTGGCTTCGATGGTGTTCCGCAACCAGCGGTTCGGCCGCGCGCCACGCATCACCGACGCCGGCGAACACCGCAAGGATTTGGGTGTGGCCACCCCCTACAGCCCGGCCATCGCGTCCACCACCTGGCTGCGCGGCAGCGACTACCACGATCCCAATCAGCGGTCGCTGGTGTTGGAGGTGACGACCCGGATCATCTTCCCGCTGATCATGGTGGTCTCGCTGTATTTCCTGTTCGCCGGGCACAACCACCCGGGCGGAGGTTTCGCCGGCGGGCTGGCCGCCGGGCTGGCACTGGCTCTGCGTTACGTGGCCGGTGGGCGATACGAGCTCGGTGAGACCCTGCCGCTGGACTCGGGCAAGATCCTGGGCGTCGGGCTGAGCCTGGTCGGGGGGACGGCGCTGGCGTCGCTGTTCTTCGGTGCGCCGGTGCTGTCGTCGGCGGCATGGGCGTTCACCCTGCCCGTGCTGGGCCCGGTCAAGGTGGTCTCCTCGGTGTTCTTCGATGTGGGGGTGTACCTCGTCGTGGTCGGGATGGTGCTCGATGTGTTACGCAGCCTCGGTGCCCGACTGGACCAGGAACTGGAATCGCGGCGCGCTCGTCGACCGATAGCGAGGACGTCATGACCGCACATCTGGTTCCGCTGCTGATGGCCGCCGGGCTCACCGCCTGCGGGGTGTACATGTTGTTGGAGCGCAACCTCACCCGGGCGCTGCTGGGCCTGATGATGATCGGCAATGCCATCAACCTGTTGATCATCGACGTCTCCGGGCCGGGCGGTAGCCCGCCGATCTACAACAGCACCGAGGGGATGGAGACCGACGCCGACCCATTGGCACAGGCGATGGTGTTGACCGCCATCGTCATCACTATGGGTATCGGCGCGTTCGTGCTGGCTCTGACCTACCGCTCCTACAACCTGACCACCACCGACGACATCGGTGACGACCACGAATCCACCAGGCTGTCCCAACTCTCCGACGAGGAGATCATCGCCGCCGAGGAAGACCACAGCGAGCCGGTGGCGCCCGGCGAACTGGACGCCGTCGTGGAAAGCGCCGTCACCGAAAGCGGGGTGCTGCGGTGAGCCTCGCTGCTGTGCTGATCCCGCTTCCGGTGCTGCTGCCCACCTTGGGTGCGGCGCTGACCCTCATCGTCGGCCGACGGCCGAAGTTGCAGCGGCCGATCACGATTGGGGTGCTGTGCGCGGTGGCCCTGGTCAGTGCCGCATTGCTGTATCTGACCGACCGGGACGGCACCCTGGTGTTGCATGTCGGTGGCTGGGGCCCGATCGAGGGTGAGATGGGGCCGCTGGGCATCAGTTTGGTGGTCGACCGGTTGTCGGCGCTGATGCTGGTGGTGTCGGCGGTCGTGCTGCTGGCGGTGATGGTCTACGCCATCGGGCAGGGAGTCCGCGACGGCGATGACCGTCAGCCGGTGTCGATCTTCCTGCCCACCTACCTGACCCTGGCCACCGGTGTCTCCCTGGCCTTCCTGGCCGGTGACCTGTTCAACCTGTTCGTCGGATTCGAGATGCTGCTGGCGGCGAGCTTCGTGCTGCTGACCATCGGCGCCAGCGCCGAACGCATCCGCGCCGGGATCGGCTACGTGATGGTCTCGATGACGTCGTCGTTGATCTTCCTGCTCGGCATCGCCCTGGTCTATGCCACCACGGGCACGCTGAACCTGGCGGAGCTGGCCACCCGGACCGGCGACCTGCCCGGCGGCACCCGCAGTGCGGTGTTCGCGGTGTTGCTGGTGGCGTTCGGTATCAAGGCCGCGGTCTTCCCGCTGTCGGCCTGGTTGCCCGATTCCTATCCCACCGCGCCGGCCCCGATCACCGCGGTGTTCGCCGGCATTCTGACCAAAGTCGGTGTGTACGCGATCATCCGAGCGCATTCGCTGCTGTTTCCCGAAGGCGGGCTGGACTCGGTGCTGCTGGTCGCGGCGCTGCTCACCATGCTGGTCGGCATCTTCGGTGCGATCGCACAGAGCGACATCAAACGGATCCTGTCCTTCACGTTGGTCAGCCACATCGGTTTCATGGTGTTCGGGGTCGCCCTGTCGAGCGAGCTGGGCATGTCCGGCGCCATCTTCTACGTGATGCACCACATCATCGTGATGACGACGTTGTTCATGGCGGCCGGACTGATCGAACGCCAAGGCGGTGCGTCGTCCGTGAAGCGTCTCGGTGGGTTGGTGGCCAACCCGTTGCTGGCGTTCCTGTTCCTGGTTCCGGCATTCAATCTCGGTGGCATTCCGCCGTTCTCGGGCTTCATCGGCAAGACCGCGGTGCTGCAGGCCGGAGTCAGCGACGGCTCGGTGCTGGCCTGGTGCCTGGTGGGCGGTGCGGTGGTGACCAGCCTGCTGACCCTGTTTGTGCTGGCGCGGGTGTGGACCAAGTCGTTCTGGCGGTTGCGCAGCGACGCCCCCGAGGGAGCGCTGGTGAGCGCCGTGCCGCCGGTACTGCTCGACGACGTCGCCGAGGTTGCCTACGACGACCGCGACGACGTGGGCCGGATGCCGGTTGGGATGGTGGTGCCGACGCTGGCCCTGATCGCGTTAGGGCTGGCGTTCACCGTGCTGGCCGGACCGATCTTCGGCTACACCGAGCGCGCCGCAGCCGAGGTGCTCGACCGCGGCGAGTACATCTCGGCGGTATTGAGCGGAGGTGCGCCGTGAGGACTATCGCGCTGCGGATCTTCGCGGTGTGCGCGCTGTCCCTGATCTGGACACTGCTGTGGGGTAGTTTCACCGTCCCCAACATCGTCCTCGGGATGGCGGTCGCCGTGATGATCATGGTGTTGCTGCCGCTGCCACCGGTGCCGGTCCAGGGACGGGTACATCCGGTGCCGTTGCTGAAGCTCATCGGGCTGTTCGGCTGGTATCTGGTCGCGTCCAGTGTCCAATTGATGTGGCTGGCAATCAAACCCGGGCCGCCGCCGCTCACCGGGGTGTTGCGGGTGCCACTGACCATCAAGTCCGATCTGGTGTTGGTACTGGCCTCGAGCATCACCACCCTGATTCCCGGTTCGATGGTGCTGGAGATCGACCAGGTGCGACGCATCCTCTATTGCCACGTGATCGACGTCGGATCGGCGCAGTCGGTCGAGAGGTTCTATCACCAGGTCGCACAGGTGCAGCGCCTGTTGCTGGCCGCATTCGAGCGCGACTCCGAATGGATGCCGGTGGGAGGAGGGAACTCGTGAACGTGCTGTGGGGTGGTGCGGGCGTGCTGTTGGGGATCGCCGCGGTCATCACGATGTACCGACTGCTGGCCGGACCGTCCACGCTGGACCGGTTGGTGGCATTGGACACCCTGGCTGCGATGACGATGTGTGGAATCGGCACGTGGGCCGCGGTCACCCGGGACACCACCGCGACCTACAGCCTCGCGGCGCTGGCTCTGGTGGGCTTCATCGGATCGGTGAGTGTGGCTCGGTTCCGAGTGCCCGACGAGCCGCTGGACTCGGGGAGGCAGCCGTGATGGCGCTCGACGTGATCGCTGCGGCGCTGGTGCTCGCCGGGTCGGTGCTGGCGCTGACGGCGGCGATCGGGGTGGTCCGGTTTCCGGACACCTTGGCCCGGATGCACTCGGCCACCAAGCCCCAGGTGTTGGGGCTGATCCTGGTGCTGGTCGGGGCGTTGATCCGGCTGCGCGGCAGCCACGACGCCGGGATGGTGACCGTGAGCATCATCTTCACCCTGATCACCGCGCCGGTGGTCGCGCACCGGGTCGGCCGGCTGGCCTACCAGGAGCAGGACATGACCGAAGTGCTGGCCGTCGACGAGTTGGTAGAGCTCACCGACGAGGATCAGGATGTCAGTCGACCGGGCGCAGCACCGCCACCAGGAAATCCGAGTCCGCGGTGAACGGACGCAGATCCCAAGTGCCCAAACGTAATTCGGCGGTGAGGCCGGCCGTTGTAGCGTCGTCGAAGAACTGGTCGAACTCGTAGTCGCGGTCGGCGCCGAAGCCGATCACGATGCGCCCGTCGTCGGCGCAGTGCTTGCGCAGCCGCCGCAGGATCTCGACGCGGGTGCTGGGGGCGACGAACGTCATGACATTGCCCGCCGAGACGATCACGTCGAACGGCTCGGCGATTCCGCGGGCGGGCAGATCGAGCTCGGCGAGGTCGCCCACCAGGTAGCGAGGTCCGGGATAGTCCTGCTCGGCGGCCTCGATGAGTTCCGGGTCGACGTCGACGCCGACCACGTCGTGCCCGTCGGCGGCCAGCACACCGGCCACCCGGCCCGGGCCGCAACCGGCGTCGAGGATGCGCGCGCCCCGAGCGGCCAGCGCGTCCACGAACCGTGCTTCGCCGGCCAGATCGTTACCGGCGCGGGCCATTTCGCGGAATCGTTCGATGTACCACTGCGAATGCCCGGGATCGTCGGCGACTTTCTGCATCCAGAGGCTCTGCTCGACCATGGGTGCATTGTCGCAGGGCGGGCGCGCTACTGCTCCGGCAGGCGGACTTCGAGTGAGTCCAGGATCGACTTCTTTGCGGTGACGTAGTGCGGGTTGTCGGCGTCGGTGGTCTGGATGGTGACGGTGACGGCCCAGATCCGGTTCTTGGCGTTCTGAATTGCGACGATCAGTCCGGTCGCGGCGCGGCCCTGCAGGTTGTAGTCGATGGTTCTGCTGGCGAAACCCGACACGGTGCCGGGGCTTTCGGTGTCGATCTCGCCGACGATGTCGATGATCGCGGCGCGCTCCTTGGCCAGGGCCTGCGACGGGACCCCGGCCTGGCCGGTGAGCTCTTCAAGGGTGACGACGGCATTGGGCGTGAACCCGTGCAGTCGCAGGTCCTGGTTGTAGACGATGCCGCGAATCGAGGTCTCGTCCTTGCCCGGCATGAACTCCCAGCCCGGCGGCTGGGGGAGGGTGATCGTCGGCTCGTCGGGGGTGCGGGGGGCCAGCTGGATGGGTTGTGCACCGGGCGGCGGGTCGGTGGTTTCCATGGGAAGTCCTTTCGATGCGTCAAGAACGAGAACCAGGCCATCGCCCGATCGGCCAGCGCTTGCGGAGATAGATGCCGCCGAAACCGAGGTAGGCGAAGATCGCTCCGACCACGAAATTCCAGATCAGGTCGGATACTCCGGGGTTTGTCGCCGGGTGGTACAGGCCAAGGGCGAAGAGTCCGGTGCACGCCACCGGCCCGACAAGCCAATACAGCCACTTCGACGTCGTGTTCTTCCGTGGGTCCACGGGTATGGCGATGGCAAGCATCACCATGGTGGCGAGAATGGCGATGCGTTCTGAGTTACTGATGGTGATCGTTCTCCCTTATCGGCCCGGCTCAGCCGAACAGGCCGCGCCAAACGCTGTGGCCCACATCGGCAAGCTCTTCGCCCATCTTCTTGCCGATCTCGCTGCCGGCCAGGCCGCCGACCACCGCGCCGACGCCGGCGCCGATGACGGTTCCGGCCCCCGGGGCGATCATGGTCCCGATAAAGGCCCCGGCTTCGGCCCCGGTACTGGCGCCTACCAGGCCGCCGCCGATATCACCTGCGGTCTTGGCGCCGACGTCGACCAGGGTGGTGCTCACGGCGGCACCGTTCTGGACGTCGTTGACGCCCTCCATGATCCCGTTGGCTACGGTCACGACGTTTCCTGCCATACCCAGGCGTTTGCCGAACTTCTCGACGGTCTCCAACGCAGTGCCGGTAGGGACGCCGCCGGGAATTGCGGAACTGGGCGATCCGCCCGGTACGAAGCCCGGCATCCTCGAAACGTTGCCGGGTACGTTCGCTCGTTCACCGGCCGCGGCGAGGCCGTCGCCGACATTGCCCCACTTCCCGGTGATCTCCTTGGGCGGGGGCGGTGTCGGTTGCACCAGCGGCCCCCCGGCAGGTCCCATCATCGGCGTGCCGGGCGGAACGGCGGGCGGGGTAGCGGGGTTGCCGGCGTCGCCGACGGGTGGGGTGCCGTTGTGCGTGCCGCCTGCGCCGCCGTCGGCTCCGGGTGTGCCGTTGGGGGTGCCCGGGGTGCCATTGGGGGTGCCGGGGGTCGGGCCGCCCTTGCCGCCGTCGGCCCCGGCGGGCGGCGGTTCCTTCTCGGCGTCGTAGGCGGCGATGTTGGGGGTGTAGCCGTCTTTGGTCCGCAGGTTGGTCAGGGCCTGCTTCAGCGTTGCGGAATAACCGTTGCGGATCACCGTGGCGTTGTGCGCGGCGGTCTTCGTGTCGTCCTTGGCCAGCTGACGGGCCTGCTGGATGTCGGTTTGATGGTTCTGGCCCTGCTGCTCCTGGGTCAGGTACTGGCCGATCCGGTTGTCCAGCACGATCAGGTTGGCGTTGAGCCCGGTGATGTTGGCCTGCGAGGACGCCCGGGCCTGGGCCAGGTCGCCGGCGATGGTCTCCAGGTCGGCGGCGATCTGGCCCAGCTGTTCGTTGGTTGCGTGCAGGCCGTCTTTGACCCGCTGCACCTCGGCGCCGTTGTTGATCGGCTGCTCGCCGTTCTCGCGGTTGTACTGCTGGAAATGCTGCTGGGCGGTGGTGAAGGTTTCCTCGGCCGAGGTTGTCGAGCCGGCGGCTTGATGGAACGCCTGGGCCAGGAAGTTGATCTGGGTCGGACTGCCGGACTGCAGGCTGTCATCGACCGCCCACGGGTCACCGCCGGCCGCGGCGATCAGGTCATCGATCTGCAGATGTTGCAGCGGGGGGCGGCTCACTACCCAGTGCCGTGTGCGCCGACGTCTCGTAGCAACTGGGCGTTGTGGTTGTCCATGGTGGTGAAGGTGGTGGCGGCGGTGCGGACGTTGTGGGCGATGCCGGTGAGGTTCTGGTGGTGGCCTTTGAGGGCGTCGCGGTGGTCGTCTTTGGCGCAGCCAAGGAATACGGAGGTCATTTCACGCGGTCCGTGATGTTTTGAAGAATTCTGTCCATGACCCGCTCACTTTCGGGGAATCCCAATGCCGAGAGGTTGATCAACGCGGGACCTTTGACATGGTACATGGCTCTTGAATCGTTGCCATAATTAAGCACCACGGTCGACTTGTCGGGTCTATTGACGACGAAGTCATAATACTTGGCGTGCAGAGCGGAGCATTCGATCAGTGCCGGGATGAGGCGTTCGAATGTGGCATTCGCTGTGTCTCTATCTGAGTAGATCCCGACGGCCTGGCCGACCATCAGCGGTTTGGGTGGTAGGGACGCGGCGGCGCCGGTGGAGTCGGGCGGCATGGGTCCGGGTTCGTGTGCGGCGGTTATCGGTTCATAGGCGAGCCCGTTGTAGACGGTCGATCGAAACTGAATCCAATCGCTGCCGAATGCGACCTGCGGGTCGAAAACCCGGCAGGGCCCTGGGGGCTCAGAACTCGGGTGGTGAGGCTGATGATCATCGCCATCGGGGTTCGATGTCAGGCCGTCGACGCCGGTTATCTGACGCACGGCATCGAGGCTGACCACCAGCGAATCGGCGGCACCGGGTGACATGGGGCGGGTGCCCGTCTGGTCGGCGCAGTCCGGCTGGGCGCAGGCCGACGTAACTACCACGACACCGCAGATGAGTACGCCGAACTGGGCGACTTTACCCACCGCGGCGCGGATCGGAGACCGGTGAATATTCCTCTCCCCGATCATCGGTGGGGCGCGGATGTTGGTTGCCCGGGTGGTGGCGCGGGCGGCAGGAACGTTACTGGGATATTGTACTGCTTGTACCCTGCCACGATGCCTGCCAAATCTCCTTGGAGTTGTACGAATTCGGCATACCGCTCAAGATATTCGGCCTGATTCAGCGGCGCCGGTTTGTTGCTGTAACTGGCTAAATCGGTCCCATATGTGACCAGTTGTGTATTGAGGTCGGCAACCGCTAGATTTCTCGGATCTCCGGGCGGATATGGATTTGTCGGCACCGTAACGTATGGATTCAACGGTATCGGGGGCGGTCGACGGGGAGAAAGCGGAACTGGTCGCCGCAGTCCGGCGCCCAGCAACTGGGCGTTGTGGTTGTCCATGGTGGTGAACGTGGTGGCGGCGGTGCGGACGTTGTGGGCGATGCCGGTGAGGTTCTGGTGGTGGCCTTTGAGGGCGTCGCGGTGGTCGTCCTTGGCGCTGCCCAGCGCGGTGTGGAAGCTGTGCGCGTCGTCGAAGTCACCGAATATGCCATGGGTGACACCGGCTGCGCCCAGCCGCTGGGATCCGGTGTCGGCGTGCCCGCCGGCGTCGTCGGCGACGTTGGCGCCGGTGCGCAGTGCGTGGGGAACGACGTGCATGGTCTTAGGGCCTTCCGTGCCTGGGTAGCTCCGTAAAGCGTACCGAGCGACGCGGAGGCGTCAATTCACCTCTGACCTGCGGCGCTTGCGGCCTTTGCGCTTGATCCCGACCCCGCCCCACAGCGAGAAGCCGCGGATCTTGACCGTCGGTGCGCCCGGGGCGCCGGTGCCGTCGACCTGGTGGTCGAAACCACCCATCACCCCGTGGCCGCGGATGTCGACGTTGACCTCGGGCGGCAGCAGGATGGTCTGCCCGCCCATGATCGAGTAGGCGTTGATCTCGACGTCCGGCGAGGTGAAGTCGGCATACCGCAGGTCGAGGACTCCGCCGCCCCACAGCGAGAACGTGGTGAGCCGCTTGGGCACGTTCCACCGGCCACGGCGCTCGAAAGCGCTCAGGATGGCCAGCAGCACGGTCGACGGCGCGGGCTTGCAGTCACCGCCGCGGCACACCGACGATCCCGGAAGGTCGGCGCGCAGCCCGTCGAGTTCGTCGTAGGTCTGCGCGGCGTAGGCCTTGGCCAGCCGGTTCTCGTACTCGCTCATCGGCAGCTGGCCCTGCGCGACGGCGTCGCCGAGCAGCTGCGCCAGCTGAATCCGGTCGGTGTCATCGGCACGCGACGCGGTGCTGGTGGCATTGTGATTGCGCCGGGTTGAGTTCCTCATTGGCTAGACAGCCTACGACGAACTGATCTGCCGCGAGCAGGGTTGGCTGATGTTGCCTATTCCGCCCAGCTGGGACGACGTTTCTGTAGGAAGGCCAGCATTCCCTCGCGGGCCTCCTCGGAGACGAACATCCGCGCCGAGGCGACGCTGAGCCGCTCGGCGTCCCGGTCGAATCCGGCCAGCACCGCCGCGGTGGTCAGCGCTTTGGAGGCTGCCAGGCCCTGCGGCGAACCGAGCCGCAGGTCGGCCACCAGGCCCGCGACGGCGGCGTCGACGTCGTCGGCCGCCAGGGTGATCAGCCCGATCTCGGCGGCCTGGGCGGCGCCGAACTTCTCGCCGGTCAGGTAGTAACGGGCCGCCGCCCGCGGGGCCAGCTTGGGCAGCAGCGTCAGCGAGATGATCGACGGGGCAACCCCGATCCGGGCCTCGGTCAGCGCGAAGGTGCTCGCCGGCCCGGCGACCGCCAAGTCGCACGCACCGACCAGCCCCATCCCGCCGGCCCGCACGTGGCCGTCGACCTTCGCGATCACCGGGCGCGGCGACTCCACAATCGCCCGCATCAGCGCCGCCATCTCGCGGGCCCGGTCGGCGGCCAGATCGCTCGGTTCACGCGGCGGTCCCAGCTTCACCTCTCCTCCGTCGAGCCTCGCTGAACCGCCGGGGTCACCCCCGGAGGCCTCGCTCAGGTCGGCGCCGGCGCAGAACGTGTTGCCGGTGTGGCCGAGCACCACCACTCGCACGTTCGGGTCGGCGGCGGCGTCGCGCAGGCCGGCGTGCAACTGGGCCACCAGCCTGGAAGACAACGCGTTGCGGTTGTGCGGCGAGTCCAGGGTCAGCCGGGCCGACCCGTCGCCGGTCTCCTCGGGCCCGGTGTAGCGAACCAGGACATCCATCAGTAGGACCGGGGCAGACCCAGCGACGTCTGCGCGACGAAGTTCAGGATCATCTCCCGGCTCACCGGCGCGATCCGGGCCAGTCGCGACGATGTGACGGCCGCGGCGATGCCGTACTCCTTGGTCAGGCCGTTGCCGCCCAGGGACTGCACCGCCTGGTCGACCGCGCGCGTCGAGGCCTCACCGGCGGCGTACTTGGCCATGTTGGCCGCCTCCGCGGCACCGAAATCATCGCCGGCGTCATAGAGCGTCGCCGCCTTCTGCATCATCAGCTTGGACAGCTGGATCTCGATGTGGTTCTGCGCCAACGGATGCGATAGGCCCTGGTGCGATCCGATCGGGGTCTTCCAGACCTGCCGGGTGGTGACGTAGTCGACGGCCTTGCCGATGGCGAACCGGCCCATGCCCACTGCGCTGGCCGCACCCATGATGCGTTCCGGGTTGAGGCCGGCGAACAGCTGCGCGATGGCCGCGTCCTCGGAGCCCACCAGTGCATCGGCGGGCAGTCGCACGTCATCGAGGAACACCTGGAATTGACGCTCCGGGCTGACCAGCTCCATCTCGATCGGCGTGTAGCTCAGTCCAGGGGTGTCGGTGGGGACCACGAACAACGCCGGTCGCAGGTTGCCGGTCTTGGCGTCCTCGCTGCGGCCGACCACCAGAATTGCCTGGGCCTGGTCGACGCCGGAGATGAACGTCTTCTGGCCCTTGAGGATCCAGTCGGACCCGTCGCGGCGGGCGGTGGTGGTGATCTTGTGCGAGTTCGACCCGGCGTCGGGTTCGGTGATGGCGAACGCCATGGTCAGCGATCCGTCGGCGATGCCGGGGATCCACCGCTTCTTCTGCTCGTCGGTGCCGAACTTGGAGATGATGGTGCCGTTGATGGCCGGTGAGACGACCATCATCAGTAGCGCGCAGCCATTCGCCGACATCTCTTCCATGACCAGCGACAGCTCGTACATGCCGGCGCCGCCGCCGCCGTACTCCTCGGGCAGGTTGACGCCGATGAAGCCGAGTTTGCCTGCCTCGTTCCACAATTCGTCGGTGTGCTGACCGGCGCGGGCCTTCTCCAGGTAGTAGTCTTGGCCGTAGTTGCGGGCCATGGCGGCGACCGCCTCGCGCAGTGCGCGACGTTCGTCGTTTTCGATGAAGCTGGTGTCGCTCGTCGAATCAGTCACAGTGGATCTCCTTCGGGTTGTTCTACGCGGGCCAGTACGGCACCGACTTCGACTTGATCGCCGGGTTTGACGTCCAGTTGGGTGAGCACTCCGTCGGCCGGTGCTGTGATGGTGTGCTCCATCTTCATGGCTTCCAGCCAGATCAGCGGCTGGCCGCTGGTCACCTGGTCGCCGACGGCGGCACCCAGCCGGATCACGTTGCCGGGCATGGGCGCCAGCAGCGATCCCTGCTCGACCGCGGAGTCCGGGTCGGGGAAGCGCGGCTGCGCCACCAGGTGTACCGGCCCGGCGGGGGAGTCGACGTAGATGTCGGCTCCGTACCTGGCGACGGCGAAGGCGCGCGCCACCCCGGTCGCATCCGCCAGCACCACCTGGCCCGGGGTGGACGAGACCAGGCTGACGTCGTCGTTGACGGTCAATCCGGTTCGGCTGAAACGGTATTCGACCCGGTGCTCGGCACCATCGTCGTCGGTGTAGGTCTTGGCCTGAAATCCCGACGCCACGTTGCGCCAACCGCCGGGAATGGAGCCGAATGCCTGTGCGGCGGCACGGTTCTGCGCCGCGTCGGCCAACGCGGCCGCCACCGCGGATGCCCGGACGGTCGCGGCGTCGGCCAGCGGCGCGGACAGTTCGGCCAGGCCGTGGGTGTCGAAGAACGCCGTGTCGGTGTCGCCGTCCAGGAATGCCGGATGCCGCAGCACATTGACCAGCAGGTCGCGGTTGGTGCGCAGGCCGTGCAGCCGGGCGCGGTGCAGCGCGGTGGCCAGCACGGTGGCCGCCTGCCGGCGGGTGGGTGCGTAGCTGATCACCTTGGCCAGCATGGGGTCGTAATGGATCGACACCGTCGAGCCGTCCTCGATGCCGGAGTCCAGTCGAACCCCGGTGTGCCGGCACAGGGTGTGGAATCGTGCGGTGACCCCGGGGATGTCGACGGCGTGCACCGGCCCGGCCTGTGGCTGCCAACCCCGCGCCGGGTCCTCGGCATACAGTCGCGCCTCGATGGAGTGGCCCTGCGCCGCAGGCGGTTCCGGGTCCAGTCGCGCGCCGTCGGCGACTGCCAGCTGCAGTTCGACCAGATCGCAGCCGGTGGTCTCCTCGGTGACCGGGTGCTCGACCTGCAGCCGGGTGTTCATCTCCAGGAAGTAGAACGCGCCGTTGTCGTCGGCCAGGAACTCCACCGTTCCTGCCCCGGTGTAGCCGATCGCGCCGGCGGCCAGCCGGGCGGCCTCGAACAGCCTGGCCCGCATGCCGGGCGTGCGTTCGACCAGGGGCGAGGGGGCTTCCTCGATGACCTTCTGGTGGCGGCGCTGAATGGAGCACTCCCGCTCGCCGACCGCCCACACCGTGCCGTGTGCGTCGGCCAGCACCTGCACCTCGATGTGGTGGCCGGTCGGCAGGTAGCGCTCGCAGAACACGGTCGGATCGCCGAAGGCCGATGCGGCCTCGCGCTGTGCGGCCGCGACCTCGTCGGCCAGCGCCGACAGTTCGTTGACCACCCGCATGCCGCGCCCACCGCCGCCGGCCGAGGCCTTGACCAGCACCGGCAGTTGGTCGGCGGTGACGGTGGCCGGGTCGAGTTCTTCCAGAACCGGCACGCCGGCGGCGGCCATCATCTTCTTGGACTCGATCTTGGAGCCCATCGAGGTCACCGCGGCGACCGGCGGTCCGATCCAGGTCAGCCCGGCGGCCTGCACTGCGGCGGCGAATTCGGCGTTCTCGGAAAGGAATCCGTAACCGGGGTGGATGGCATCGGCGCCGGCGGCGCGGGCCGCGGCGATGATCGCCTCGGCTGACAGGTAGCTGGTGGTCTCCGGCAGGTGCACCTTCGCGTCGGCTTCGGCGACGTGCGGCATACCGGCGTCGGGGTCGGTGTAGACCGCGACGGTGCCCAGGCCCAGCCGGCGGCAGGTAGTGAAGACCCGCCGGGCGATCTCGCCGCGATTGGCCACCAGAACTGTTGTGATCATGTCGGTCCTCACATCCGGAAGACGCCGAAGTTCGACGTCCCCTTGATCGGGCCATTGGCGATGGCGGACAAGCACATTCCTACGACGGTGCGGGTGTCGCGCGGGTCGATCACCCCGTCGTCGTAAAGCCTGCCGGACAGGAACATCGGCAGTGACTCGGCCTCGATCTGGGCTTCGACGGCGGCGCGCAGCGCGGCGTCGGCCTCCTCGTCGACTTCCTGTCCGCGCGCGGCCGCGGCGGCCCGGCTCACGATCGAGAGCACACCTGCCAGTTGTGCTCCGCCCATCACCGCCGACTTCGCCGACGGCCAGGCGAACATGAACCGCGGGTTGTAGGCGCGCCCGCACATGCCGTAATTGCCCGCACCATAAGATGCGCCGATCACCAGCGAAATGTGCGGCACGGTGGAGTTCGACACCGCGTTGATCATCATCGAGCCGTGCTTGATCATGCCGCCTTCCTCATAGGCGCGCCCGACCATGTAGCCGGTGGTGTTGTGCACGAACAGCAGTGGGGTGTCATAGCGGTTGGCCAGCTGGATGAATTGGGTGGCCTTCTGCGCCTCCTCGCTGAACAGCACACCGCGCGCGTTGGCCAGAATGCCCACCGGGTAGCCGTGCAACCGGGCCCAGCCGGTGACCAGCGACGAGCCGTACAGCGGCTTGAACTCATCGAAGTCGGAGCCGTCGACGATCCGGGCGATCACCTCGCGCGGGTCGAACGGGATCCGCAGGTCGGCCGGCACGATGCCGATCAACTCTTCGGTGTCGTACTCGGGTTCGACGACGGCGACGGGTTGGGGGCCCCGCTTGACCCAGTTGAGCCGGGCCACGATGCGCCGCCCGACCCGGATCGCGTCGGTTTCGTCGACGGCGAAGTAGTCGGCCAGCCCCGACGTGCGGGCGTGCATCTCCGCGCCGCCGAGGGCTTCGTCGTCGGACTCCTCACCGGTGGCCATCTTCACCAGCGGCGGACCGGCCAGGAACACCTTCGAGCGTTCCTTGATCATCACGACGTGGTCGGACATGCCGGGGATGTAGGCGCCGCCGGCCGTGGAGTTGCCGAACACCAGGGCGATGGTGGGGATGCCGGCTGCCGACAGCCGGGTCAGGTCGCGGAACATTTGCCCGCCGGGGATGAAGATCTCCTTCTGGGTGGGCAGGTCCGCGCCGCCGGACTCGACCAGCGAGATCACCGGCAGCCGGTTCTCGTACGCTATCTGGTTGGCCCGCAGCACCTTCCGCAGCGTCCACGGGTTGGAGGTGCCGCCCTTGACGGTCGGGTCGTTGGCGACCAGCAGACACTCCACCCCGGACACCACGCCGATCCCGGTGACCACGCTGGCCCCGACCTGAAATGAACTGCCCCAGCCCGCCAGCGGGCACAGTTCCAGGAATGGCGAGTCCGGGTCGATGAGCAGCTCGATGCGTTCCCGGGCGGTGAGTTTGCCTCGGGCGTAGTGCCGTTCGACGTATTTAGCGCCGCCGCCGGCCAGCGCCTTGGCGTGCTCGGCGTCGAGTTCGGTGAGCTTCTCGGTGAGCACGGACGCCGCGTCGGCGTATGCGGCCGACGACGGGTCCAACGTGGACTTCAGTACGGTCATGATTGGTATCCAAGCGTTTTGGCGGCCAATGAGGTGAGGATTTCGGTGGTTCCGCCGCCGATCCCGATGATCCGCATGTCGCGGTACTGGCGTTCCACCTCGGACTCGGACATGTAGCCCATGCCGCCGAACAGCTGCACAGCCTGGTTGGCCACCCACTCGCCCGCCTCGACCGCGGTGTTCTTGGCGAAACACACCTCGGCGATCAGGTTGAACTCCCCGGCCAGCTGCCGCTCGACGACGTGACGGGTGTAGACCCGGGCCACGTCGATCCGGCGCGCCATCTCGGCCAGGGTGTTCTGCACGGCCTGCCGCGAGATCAGCGGACGGCCGAAGGTCTCCCGGTCCCGGCACCAGGCCAGCGTCAGCTCCAGGCAGCGCTGTGCACTGGCGTAGGCCTGCGCGGCCAGCCCGACCCGTTCGGAGACGAAGGCCGCGGCGATCTGGGCGAAACCGGTGTTCTCCGCGCCGACCAGGTTTGCCGCCGGCACCCGGGCATCGACGTAGGACAGCTCGGCGGTGTCCGAGGAGCGCCAGCCCATCTTGTCCAGCTTGCGGCTCACCTCGAATCCGGGGGTGCCCTTCTCCACCACCAGCAGCGACACCCCGGCTGCCCCAGGCCCGCCGGTGCGCACCGCGGTCACCACGTAGTCGGCGCGCACCGCGGAGGTGATGAAGGTCTTGGAGCCGTTGACCACATAGTGGTCGCCGTCGCGGACCGCGGTGGTGCGCAGGTGCCCGACGTCCGAGCCGCCGCCGGGTTCGGTGATGGCCAGCGAGCCGATCTTCTCGCCGGCCAGCGTCGGGGCGACGAACTCCTCGATGAGGCGGGCGTCACCCGAAGCGATCATGTGCGGCACCGCGATACCGCAGGTGAACAACGACGCGAACACCCCGCCGGGTGCCCCGGCGGCGTGCATCTCCTCACAGATGACCACCGCGTCGGCGCCGTCGCCGCCACCGCCGCCGACCTCCTCGGGGAAGCCCGCCCCCAGCAGGCCTGCCTCGGCGGCCTTGCGGTGCAGTTCGCGGGGCAGCTCGCCGGAGCGTTCCCATTCATCGACGTTCGGAGCGATCTCGCGTTCGACGAACCCGCGCACGGTCTTTCGCAGCGCCTCGCGTTCAGGGGAGTTCCAGATGCTCACAACAACCTTTCCGGTATGTCGATGTGCCGGCTGCGCAGCCATTCGCCCAGCCCTTTGGCCTGCGGATCGAACCGGGCGTTATAGGCCACGCCCTGCCCGAGAATGTCTTCGATGACGAAGTTCACCGCGCGCAGCTTCGGCAGCAGGTGACGGGTGACCGGCAGTTCGGCGGTCTCGGGCAGCAGCTCGCGCAGCTTGGCTACCGTCAGGGTGTGGGCCAGCCAGCGCCACTGCTCGTCGGTGCGCACCCACACCCCGACGTTGGCCGAGCCGCCTTTGTCGCCGCTGCGGGCGCCGGCGATCGACCCCAGCGGGGCGCGCCGGGTCGGGCCGGCCGGTGGTGGTTCGGGAAGGTCGGGTTCGGAGGCAGCGGCGAGTTCGAGCGTTTCGGTGGCGGGCGCGATGTCGGTGCGCGACCCGTCGGCGTGCACCGCGACGTGCGGCACCTCATCGGCGGGGACATAGCCCGGGGTGAACACCCCGTAGACCTGGCCGTCGCCGGGCGGGGTGGTGACGCAGAAACCGGGGTAGCTGGCCAGCCCCAGTTCGATGGCCGGCGCGGTGAACTGTCGGCCGACCTTGGCGGGGTCGCGGTCGCGGACCGCGCAGTGCAGCAGGGCGCTCGCCGCCTCCTCGGTGTCGGCGTCGACGTGGTCGGTGCGGGCAAGCGTCCACTCCAGTTCGGCGGGCCGAACCGTCAGGGCCGCCTCCAGTTGGGCCTGGATCAAGGCGGCCTTCGCTTCAATGTCCAGTCCGGTCAGCACGAACGTGAACGCGTTGCGGAAGCCGCCGATGCTGTTGCACGACACCTTCAGCGTCGGCGGCGGCGGCTCGCCGGTCACCCCGGAGATGCGCACCCGGTCCGGGCCGTCGGGGCTCAGCTCGATGCTGTCCATCCGGGCGGTGACGTCCGGGTTGGCGTACCGGGCGCCGGTGACCTCGTAGAGCAGTTGCGCGGTGACGGTGTCCACGCTGACCAGGCCGCCGGTGCCGGGGTGTTTGGTGATCACCGATGAGCCGTCGGGGTAGATCTCGGCCAGCGGGAAACCGGCATGCAGCATCTGTGCCGTCGGAATCTCGGTGAAGAAGGCGTAGTTGCCCCCGCTGGCCTGGACACCGCACTCGATCACATGGCCGGCGACCACCGCCCCGGCGAGCCGGTCGTAGTCGGTGCGGCCCCAGCCGAAGTGCGCGGCGGCCGGGCCGACGATCACCGAGGCGTCGGTCACCCGGCCGGTGATCACCACGTCGGCTCCGGAGTTCAGGCACTCGACGATGCCCCAGCCGCCCAGGTAGGCGTTCGCCGTCAGGGGGCTGCCCAGCCCGAGCTCGGCCGCGCGGGGGAGCAGGTCGTCGCCCTCGACGTGGGCGACGGTGGCCGGGATACCCAACCGGTCGGCCAGTTCGCGTACCGCGGTGGCCAGACCGGCCGGATTGAGCCCGCCGGCATTGGCCACGATGCGCACGCCCTTGTCGTGGGCCAAGCCGAGGCATTGTTCGAGTTGGGTGAGGAAGGTCTTGGCGTAGCCGCGCTCCGGGTGCTTCATCCGGTCACGGCCCAGGATCAACATGGTCAGCTCGGCGAGGTAGTCGCCGGTGACAAAGTCCAGGTCACCTTGGGTGAGCATCTCGCGCATCGCGGCATGTCGATCGCCGTAGAAGCCCGAGCAGTTGCCGATCCGAACGGCTGCCGTCATCGGCCCTCCCATCAATCAACCAACCGGTAGGTTAGTCGGTACCAAGGGTGTCGCGTCAAGGTGTCTCAGCCGACGGGTCTAACCATTTTGGAGCCGACGCTGGTCACCCGCTATCCTTTCGGGAGTCCGTCGCTGGCGTCTAGCGGCAATATGTCAACTTGAGGAGAGGCTCGACCATGGCCGTGCCGAAGCGCAGGATGTCGCGCGCGAACACCCGTAGTCGCCGCGCGCAGTGGAAGGCCGAGGAAACCGGCCTGGTCAACGTGTCGGTCGCCGGCCGGGCGCACAAGGTTCCGCGCCGGTTGCTGAAGGCCGCTCGGCTGGGCCTGATCGACCTCGACCGCCGCTAAAAGGCCTAAATAAGGCCTAATAAGGTCCCGACACGAGCGGTGCCTTACCCACCAGAACGCCCATCAATGATTGGATGGCAGTCATGGCTACCCGGGTACTGGTTGTAGATGACGACCGCGCAGTGCGCGAATCACTGCGCAGGTCTCTCTCGTTCAATGGCTATTCGGTCTCGCTGGCCACCGACGGCGTCGAGGCGCTCGAGGCGATCACCAGCGATCGTCCGGACGCGATGATTCTCGACGTGATGATGCCGCGGCTGGACGGCCTGGAGGTCTGCCGTCAGCTGCGCAGCACCGGTGACGACCTGCCGATCCTGGTGCTGACCGCCCGCGACTCGGTCTCCGAGCGGGTGGCGGGCCTGGACGCCGGCGCCGACGACTACCTGCCCAAGCCGTTCGCCCTGGAGGAACTGCTGGCGCGGATGCGGGCGCTGCTGCGCCGCACCACCGCCGAGGACCTGTCGGAGTCGGTGGCGATGTCGTTCGAGGACCTGACGCTGGACCCGGTGACCCGCGAGGTCACCCGCGGTGAGCGTCAGATCAGCCTGACCCGTACAGAGTTCGCGCTGCTGGAGATGCTGATCGCCAACCCGCGCCGGGTGCTGACCCGTAGCCGCATCCTCGAAGAGGTGTGGGGCTTCGACTTCCCGACCTCGGGCAATGCGCTTGAGGTCTACATCGGGTACCTGCGTCGCAAGACCGAAGCCGAAGGGGAGCCACGGTTGATCTACACCGTTCGCGGTGTGGGTTACGTGCTGCGCGAGACCCCACCCTGATGCAGCTGTTCCGCCGGAGGCAGGGCGGCGATACAGACGAACAGAAGACTTCCCTGTCGTTGCGCTGGCGGGTGATGCTGCTGGCGATGTCGATGGTGGCATTGGTAGTCATCCTGATGGCCGTCGCCGTCTACGCGGTGATCTCGGCGGCGCTGTACAAAGACATCGACAATCAGCTGCAGAGTCGCACCGAGATGCTGATCGCCAGCGGCTCGCTGGCCGCCGATCCGCGCAAGGCCATCGAGGGCACCGCCTACTCCGACGTCAACGCCATGCTGGTCAACCCGGGCCGGTCGATCTACACCGCCAATCAGCCGGGCCAGCGGATGCCGGTGGGGCCGCAGGAGAAGGCCGTCATCCGCGGCGAGCTGTTCCTGTCGCGGCGCACCGCCGCAGGCCAGCGGGTCCTGGCGGTGCATCTGCCCAACGGCAGCACGCTGCTGATCTCCAAGAGCCTCGCCCCCACCCGGGCGGTCACGATAAAGCTGCGCTGGGTGCTGCTGGTCGTAGGCGGGGCGGGAGTGGTGGTGGCTGCGGTGGCCGGCGGCATGGTCACCCGCACCGGCTTGAGACCGGTGGGCCGACTCACCGAGGCGGCCGAGCGGGTGGCCCGCACCGACGATCTGCATCCGATTCCGGTCTACGGCAGCGACGAACTGGCGCGGCTCACCGAAGCCTTCAACGCCATGCTGCGAGCGCTGGCCGAGTCGCGCGAACGCCAGGCCCGACTGGTCGCCGACGCGGGGCACGAACTGAAGACTCCGCTGACGTCGTTGCGCACCAACGTCGAGCTGCTGATGGCCTCGGCCGCGCCCGGCGCCCCGCCGCTGCCCGAAGAGGAGATGGCTGAACTGCGTGCGGACGCGATCGGTCAGATCGAGGAATTGTCCACGCTGGTAGGCGATTTGGTGGACCTCACCCGTGATGACCAGCGCGAGGCGGTGGTCGAGCAGGTGGACATCACCGAAGTCGTCGATCGCAGCATGGAACGAGTCAGGCGGCGCCGCAACGACATCGAGTTCGACATCCAGGTGCTGCCCTGGTATGTGCACGGCGACGCCGCGGGCCTCTCGCGTGCGGTGTTGAATATGCTCGACAACGCCGCCAAGTGGAGCCCCTCCGGAGGCGTGGTCGGGCTGCGGATGCGGCGCCTGGACTCCACCCACGTCGAGATGGTGGTCTCCGACCAGGGCCCGGGAATCCCGGAGGACCAACGGGAATTGGTGTTCGAACGGTTCTACCGGTCCGACCAGGCCCGGGCGATGCCCGGTTCGGGGCTGGGGTTGGCGATCGTCAAACAGGTGGTGCTCAAACACGGCGGTGCGATCACCATCGAAGACACCGCGCCGGGAGGCAAACCGCCCGGCACGTCGATCCGAATGGTGCTGCCCGGCTCGCCCGTCTCCGGCGGCGCCGAATCGGCCGCAACAGTCACAGGCGGTTCTCAGTCCGCGTAGGCATGGTGGTGAAGCAACGTCGCCGCAGCCGCGTCACTAGGAGTAGTCAACACAATGATGAACCACCCGGGGTACCCCCAGCAGCCTCAGCAGCCGGAGCGGCCGAACCCGGCCGCGGGCCAGGGCGCGCCGGGCCCCTACTCCCACTACGACTGGCGCTACGGCCAACAGCCGGCGCGGCCGGGATACCGCCCCGGCTATGACGTGCCCTACGGCCGGCCGGGGATCCCCGCCGGTCCGCCGTCGGCGCCGCAGAAGCGCAGCCGGACCGCGCCGCTGGTGATCGGTGCGGTCGCCATCGCGGGCATGTCCGGAGTGATGGGCGGCCTGGTGGGCTCCGCGCTGCACTCCGATCACCGGCCGGTGGCCTCCGGCAGTCACACGCCGATCGAGGCGCCCGGCGTGCCCGCCGCGGTGAGCCTGCCGGACGGCTCGGTGGAGAAGGTTGCCGCCAAGGTGGTGCCCAGCGTCGTCATGCTGGAGACCGACCTGGGCCGGCAGTCCGAGGAGGGCTCCGGCATCATCCTGTCCACCGACGGGATGATCCTGACCAACAACCACGTCGTGGCCGCTGCCGCCAAGACCGCCGACGCCGGTGGCAAGCCCGATCCGGGCGGCAAGCCCGCGCCGAAGACCACGGTGACGTTCTACGACGGTCGCACCGCACCGTTCACCGTGGTGGGGACCGACCCGGCCAGTGATATCGCGGTGGTGCAGGTCCAGGGCGTCTCCGATCTGACCCCGATCACGATTGGCTCGTCGGCGGACCTGAGGGTAGGCCAGAACGTGGTGGCCGTCGGGTCGCCGTTGGGCCTGGAGGGCACCGTCACGACGGGGATCGTCAGCGCGCTGAACCGGCCCGTTTCCACCAGCGGCGAGGCCGGCAACCAGAACACCGTGCTGGACGCGATCCAGACCGACGCCGCCATCAACCCGGGCAACTCCGGCGGCGCGCTGGTCAACATGAACGGTGACCTGGTCGGAGTCAACTCGGCGATCGCAACCATGGGCGGCGACTCCGCGGATGCCCAGAGCGGCTCGATCGGCCTGGGCTTCGCGATTCCGGTGGATCAGGCCAAGCGGATCGCCGACGAACTCATCAACTCCCCGGACCACATCGCCTCGCATGCCTCGCTGGGTGTGCGGGTCACCAGCGAGCGCAGCCTGCACGGCGCGAAGGTGGTCGAGGTGGTTCCGGGCCAGGCGGCGGCCAAGGCCGGCCTGCCCGAGGGCGCGACGGTGACCGCATTCGACAAGCGTCCGATCGGCAGCGCCGACGCGTTGGTGGCCGCCGTGCGGTCCAAGGCGCCCGGTGACCAGGTGACCCTGACGTACCTGGATGCCGGTGGCGCCTCCAAGACCGCGCAGGTCACCCTAGGTAAAGCGCAGCAGTGACGGGTTGGTGAGTGCGGGGCCGGAAACCGTGCTGATGCGGCGGTCCCAGCTTCCCCTCTCCTTCGTCGAGCCTCGCTGAACCGCGGATTTGACGCGGCGGTCCCAGCTTCCCCTCTCCTTCGTCGAGCCTCGCTGAACCGCCGGTATACGGTTGCACCCATGGAACAGTCCCCGGAAGTCTCCGGCCGCGCCCTGGTCATCGTCGTCGACGACCGGACCGCGCACGGCGATGAGGACCACAGCGGTCCGTTGGTCACCGAGCTGCTGGCCGAAGGCGGGTTCATGGTCGACGGCGTGGTGGCTGTGGCAGCCGATGAGGTGGAGATCCGCAACGCGCTGAACACCGCGGTGATCGGCGGGGTCGACCTGGTGGTGTCGGTCGGCGGTACCGGGGTCACCCCGCGCGACGTCGCCCCGGAGGCCACCCGCGAGATCCTCGACCGTGAGCTGCTGGGCATCGCCGAGGCGCTGCGGGCATCGGGCCTGTCGGCCGGGATCGCCGACGCCGGATTGTCCCGCGGGCTGGCCGGGGTCTCCGGCAGCACCCTGGTGGTGAACCTGGCCGGTTCCCGGGCTGCGGTGCGCGACGGCATGGCCACGCTGAACCCGCTGGCAGCGGCGATTATCGGCCAGTTGTCGAGCCTGGAGATCTAAGCGGCCATGCCCGGACTCGGCGAGCAACAGGAGTCGTCCGACGAGCGTGATACCGACGACGTCCGCGAAGCCGAGGAACGTGAGCGCTGGCTGCGAGACAACGTTCCGCCTCATCACGGTTGAGATTCGACTTCGCTGAAACCCTCACGCCGACACACCGACGGCCATTACGGTTCGCGTGGGCGGTGAGGGTCGCTGCCTGCGGTTGTGCGTGAAAAGGGGCGTTGCGTGTTAAAGGGTTTCAAGAATTTTCTGATGCGTGATGATGTCATCACCGTTGCCATCGGTCTGGTGGTGGCCCTCGCGTTCTCCAACCTGGTCAAGGCGTTCACCGACAGCGTGATCAACCCGTTGGTCGCCGCCATTCAACCGAACACCGACGGGCTGGGCCTGGGCTATCAGCTCAACACCGCCTGCAGCGGTGCCGAGGAGTGCAAGGCAACCTTCCTCGACTACGGCGGCCTGATCTCGGCGGTCGTCTACTTCGTCGTGTTCATGGCCACGATCTACTTCCTGATCGTGTTGCCCTACAAGCACATCCAGAAGCGGCGGGGGAAGACCGTGTTCGGTGACCCGGCGCCGACCAAGGTCTGCCCGGAGTGCAAGTCCGAGATCGATCCCGACGCGACCAAGTGCAAGTTCTGCGCCAGCGTGCAACCGGCCGTCGCCTAGCGGCTCATCGCAGCGTGAGCGTCACCGATTGAGTAAGCGTGGCGCCGGCCACCGCAACCGCGGCGGTGGCCGGCAACGCCACCAGCACCACCCGGTCGTCGTGGTTGCCCTTGTCCGACACCAGCACCACGATCCCGCCGGCTGCCAGCACTCGTGCGCCACCGGGCGGGTCGGCGGCGCCATCATTTGCGGCCACCACGTCGACGACGTCGCCGGGGCGCACCAGATCGGTCAAGGCGGCGTCTGCCGGGTGGATACCCACGACGCGGGAATCCGGCCCGGCGACGGCCTCGGTGAACCGGCTGCCCAACAGTCGGACGTCGGTGAGGACCTCGCCGCGGCGGGCCGGCCCGGCCAGCATGCTACCCAGCACCGTCTCGGTGTCGGTGGAGGCGCCGTCGGGAACCGTACGGGCTGAACGACTTTCGATCGAAACGTCATCGACTGTCAGTGCTGTACCGGGGGCGAGGTCGCGACTGGCCACCACCACGCCGATGAGGCCGCCCTGCGGGTCGGGGCGGACGGCGGCGATACCGGCCAGCACGACCAGGGCGCCGGCCGTCACCCGTCGGGCGAGCACGGTGCGGGTCCAATCCGGACGCAGGTTCGCCGAAATCCGGTTGATCAGTGTCGGGTTGAGCGATTCGCCCATGCCGACACGTTAAGTGCCAGAGCTGCCGGAGGCCGTCGGCGAGGCAGCGAGACTGTGGATAACTAGCTTGAGGTGGTCGCCGGGGCGGCAGCGGGGGTGGCGGGCTTGTCGGCCGGCTTGGAGTCGCTGGAAGATTTCTCGGTGGACGCGGACTTCTCGCCTGCGGTGCTGCCCGAATCGCTCTTGGCGGCGGGGCTGCTGCCGTTCGAGGAGGATTTGCCCGACTCGCGGCTGTCGGTGCGGTAGAACCCGCTGCCCTTGAAGACCACGCCGACCTTGCCGAAGATCTTGCGGAGCCGCCCGTTGCACTGATCGCAGGTGGTCAGCGCGTCATCGGTGAAGGCCTGGACCACGTCGAAGCGGTTGCCGCACTCGGTGCAGGCGTAGCTGTAGGTGGGCACACGAACCTCCGTGGAATCGAGACAATCGGGTTAGCACTCTACCGTGCCAAGTGCTAGAACCGCTATGTGGCCTTCCGCATTCCGGGTCACCCCAGCGCCACCGCGCCCAACTCCGGCGTCAGGGCATGGGTCATCGGCACGTCATGGTCCTCGGCAGGCAGTTCGTCGACGAGCTCGGCGTCGCGAACCACCGCCACCAGCGGGACTCCCGCCCGGCACAACTCCAGAGACCGGTCGTAGAACCCCGCCCCGCGGCCCAGTCGAACGCCCCGGCGGTCGACGGCCAGTGCCGGGATCAGCATCAGATCCGCCTGCGCCACCGATTCCGCCGGCAACCACGGCGGGGCGGGTTCGAGCAGGCCGAATCGGGCTTCAACCAGGGGATTGGCCAGTGTGTCAGGGTGATAGTCGCCCCACAACAGTGCCAGCGGAACACCGTCGTCGTCGGTGCGCACCACCGGCAGCAGCACCCGGACCCCGCGGTGGGCCAGCCCGTCGAGCATGGCTGTCGACCCCGGTTCGCCGCGTACCGGGAGGTAGGCGCAGACCGTGCCGGCGGCGGCCGCCAGCACAGCCAGGTGACCGGCCAGCGCGGCCGCCTCGCCGGCGTGTAACTCGGGCGACACCGCACGCCGGGCTGCCAGCAGTTGCGAGCGCAACTCGGATTTCGCGGCCGCAGGCGCGTTGTCGGTCACGGCGTCCAGCCTGTCAGCATCGGCGCGCCCACCGCCAGAGCGGGGGTGGAGCCTGGTGGGAGTTATCGTGTTGAGCAATGCACACGCCGAAGGTCTCGATTCCCCGCACCGCGGTTGTTCCCGCGGCGGGTTTGGGCACCCGGTTTCTGCCCGCCACCAAGACGGTGCCCAAGGAACTGCTGCCCGTCGTCGACACGCCCGGGATCGAGCTGGTCGCGGCCGAGGCGGCCGAGGCCGGTGCCGAACGGCTGGTGATCATCACCTCCGAGGGCAAGGACGGGGTCGTCGCGCACTTCGTCGAGGACCTGGTCCTGGAGGGCACGCTGGAGGCGCGTGGCAAGGAGGCGATGCTCGCCAAGGTGCGTCGGGCGCCGGAGCTGATCAAGGTCGAGTCGGTGGTTCAGGCCGAGCCGCTGGGGTTGGGACATGCCATCAGTTGTGTCGAACCGGTGTTGTCGGCTGACGAAGATGCTGTGGCCGTCCTTCTTCCCGACGACCTGGTGCTGCCGACCGGGGTCTTGGAGACCATGTCGAAGGTGCGGGCCCGGTGCGGCGGCTCCGTGCTGTGCGCCATCGAGGTCACTCCGGAGGAGGTCATCGCCTACGGCGTCTTCGACGTCGAAGAGGCGCCGGACGCGGACAGCCCCGATGTGCTGCGGGTCCGGGGCATGGTGGAAAAGCCGCGGGCCGAAGATGCGCCGTCGATGTTCGCCGCGGCGGGACGTTACGTGCTGGACCGGGCGGTATTCGATGCGCTGCGCCGCATCGACCGCGGGGCCGGCGGCGAGGTCCAGCTCACCGATGCCATCGCTTTGATGATCGCCGAAGGTCATCCGGTGCACGTCGTCGTGCACCGCGGGTCGCGACACGACCTGGGAAATCCGGGCGGCTACCTCAAGGCTGCGGTTGACTTTGCGTTGGATCGTGATGACTACGGTCCGGATCTGCGCCGGTGGCTGGTGGCGCGGTTGGGCTTGGCGGAGAACTGACCTGGCGCCAGGACCCAGGCTGCATCGGAGAAAGGCGCGTCGTGCGTTCGGTTGAGGAGCAGCAGGCCCGGGTTTCGGCTGCCGCGGTGGCGCCGCGCCCGGTTCGGGTGGCGATCGCCGAGGCGCAGGGTCTGATGTGCGCCGAAGAGGTGGTCGCCGAGCGCCCCATGCCGGGCTTCGACCAGGCCGCCATCGACGGCTACGCGGTGCGCAGCGTGGACGTGTACGGCGCCGAGGCGATCGGCGACAGCTCAGGAGGTCCAGAGCGCGACGACGGCCGAGACGCCGCGGTCACCCTTCCGGTGCTGGGCACCATCGAGGCCGGCGCGCGAACGCCCACCCGACTGCAGCCCAAGCTGGCCACCCGCATCCAGACCGGTGCGCCGATGCCGACCCTGGCCGACGCCGTGCTGCCGCTGCGCTGGACCGACGGCGGGAACACCCGGGTCCGGGTGCTGCGCGGTGTGCGACCGGGTGATTATGTGCGCCGGGTCGGGGACGACGTCCAACCGGGCGACATCGCGGTACGCGCCGGCACGGTCGTCGGCGCCGCGCAGGTGGGCCTGCTGGCCGCCGTCGGCCGCGATCGCGTCCTGGTGCACCCGCGGCCGCGGGTCTCGGTGCTGGCCGTGGGCGGCGAACTTGTCGACGTCAACCGGACGCCCGGCAACGGCCAGGTCTACGACGTCGACTCCTATGCGCTGGCCGCGGCCGCGCGCGATGCGGGCGCGGAGGTCAACCGCGTCGGCATCGTCAGCGCCGACCCCAAGAAGCTGCGCGAGGTGGTGGAGGGTCAGCTCAACCGTGCCGAGGTGGTGGTGATCGCCGGCGGTGTCGGCGGGGCCGCCGCCGAGGAGGTCCGCGCGGCGCTGTCCGGTCTGGGTGAGCTGGAGGTCGCCCGGATCGCGATGCATCCCGGCTCGGTGCAGGGTTTCGGGCAGCTCGGCCCGGATGGTGTGCCCACGTTCCTGTTGGCGTCCAACCCGGTGAGTGCGCTGGTGGTGTTCGAGGTGATGATCCGCCCGCTGATCCGGCTGTCGCTGGGCAAACGTGAACCGATGCGCCGGATCGTGCAGGCCCGAACGCTGGGCCCGATCACGTCGATGCCGGGGCGTAAGGGTTACCTGCGGGGTCAGCTGATGCGCGACGACCAGACCGACGAGTACCTGGTGCAGGTGCTCGGTGGGACGGCGAGCACGTCGTCGCACCTGCTTGCCACCCTGGCCGAGGCGAACTGCCTGGTGGTGATTCCCGAGGAGATCGAGCAGGTCGGCACCGGCGAAGTCGTCGACGTCGCGTTCCTGGCGCAGCGGGGTTGAGTTCCGGGACATGCTGGTGAATCTGTGGCCTTTCAAGGCCGTCCAGCACCCGGGTTGGCCGACGGTGCTCGGCCCGTTACGGGTGGCGGCCGGGGTGATCCGGCTGCGGCCGGTGCGGATGCGCGACGGTGTGGCGTGGAGCCGGATCCGCACGGCCGACCGCGCTCACCTGGAACCCTGGGAACCCAGTCTCGAAGTGGACTGGGAAACCCGGCACAGCTCCGCGGCGTGGCCGCAGGTCTGCTCCAGTCTGCGCACCGAGGCCCGCTACGGGCGGATGCTGCCGTTCGTGATCGAGCTCGACGGCCGGTTCTGCGGCCAGTTGACCGTGGGGAACATCGCCCACGGCGCGCTGCGCTCGGCGTGGATCGGCTACTGGGTGTCCAGTGCGGCGGCCGGCGGAGGAGTGGCGACCGGGGCGGTGGCGCTGGGGCTTGACCACTGCTTCGGGCCGCTCCGGCTGCACCGGGTGGAGGCCACCGTCCGGCCGGAGAACGCGGCCAGCCGAGCGGTGCTGGCCAAGGCCGGATTCCGCGAGGAGGGGCTGTTGCAGCGCTACCTCGACGTGGACGGCGGCTGGCGGGATCACCTGTTGGTGGCGCTGACCGTCGAGGAGCTGGCCGGGTCGGTGACCGCGGCGCTGGTCCGCTCCGGACGTGCCGCCTGGGTTTAAAGGCGTGTTGTTGCCCGTGTGGTAGTTGTGACTACCGAGGTCAGGGAGTAAATTACAACTGTGTAATTGGCTCGGCGCGCCGTCGAAGGTCGCGTAGGTCACAGACCTAGCCTTGGCTGGGAAAGGAGCAGGCCACCATGCCCAGCATCCCGCAATCGTTGCTCTGGATGTCCCTGGTCGTCCTCTGGCTGTTCGTGCTGGTGCCGATGTTGGTCAGCAAGCGCGACGCCGTGCGGCGCACCAGCGACGTCGCATTGGCCACCCGGGTGTTGACCAGCGGTTCCAGCGCCCGGCTACTCAAGCGCGGCGGGCCGGCCGCCGGACACCGCAGCGACCCGGACTGGCAGCAGAACACCGCCGACGACGACCTTGATGAGTCCGACGAACCCGAGCATTCTGCCGAGTCCGTCGAGGTCGCCGAGAACTCCGAGTCGCGGGTGTTCGTTGCCGCCGCCGTCGGCGAGCAGTGCGAACTCGACTATCTCGACGTGGACGTCGTCGTCGACGACGATTCCGACGTATTGCCGCTGTCGGAGGCGGGATTTGCCCAGGCGCGGGCGCAGGCGGCTGCTGAGGCCGAGGCTGCCGCGGAGGCTGAAGCGGCGCGCATTGCGGAGGCTGAGGCGGAGGCTGAAGCGGCGCGGGTTGCCGAGGCTGAGGCTGAAGCGGCGCGCATTGCGGAGGCTGAGGCGGAGGCTGAGGCAGCGCGGGTTGCCGAGGTCGCGGCGGAGGCCGAGGCTGCTGTTGAGGCCGAGCGGGAGACCGAGGCCGAGGGCTACGAGTACGAGACCATCGACGACAGCTCGGGGCTGGAAGCCGCCGCCGAGTCGTCGAATGACGGCCAGGCTGTCCGGCGTCCGCGCTCCGACAGCAAGACTGCGGCCGCGGTCAGCGCCCGCAAGTTCGAGTTCCGCAAGCGGGTGCTGCTGTCGCTGGCATCGATCCTGACGGTCTCGGCGCTGACGGCCTTCACCGTCGCCCCGACTGCGTGGTGGATCTGTGGCGGAGCGGCCGGCGCGACCGTGCTCTACCTGGCTTACCTGCGGCGCCAGACCCGCATCGAGCAGCAGGTGCGGGCGCGTCGAGCGCGTCGCGCCGAACGGCCGCGTGCCCAGCGCGAGGCCGCGCACACCGAGGCGTTCGAGGTCTCGCCGTCGCGGCTGCGCCGGCCCGGCGTGGCGGTGCTGGAGATCGACGACGAGGACCCGGTGTTCGAGCACCTGGAGTACGCCTCGACCGCCGGCGAGTACGACTGGCGGGGCGACCTGCCGCGCGCGTCCGGCCAGTAGGTCTCGGTTTCAGAGCACCGGTCGCAGGCTGGTAGCCTGGCAATCCGTCAGGGGCTATAGCGCAGTTGGTAGCGCGTCTCGTTCGCATCGAGAAGGTCAGGGGTTCGATTCCCCTTAGCTCCACTCCTGTCATGATCCGCGCCGCATGTGGCGACGCATCCCCGATTCCAGGGCTCAGCGTCTCAAGGGTGCGCGACCAGATACGTTTCGTTGTCCAGTTCGGCGGTGAGGTCCCCGACGTCAAAAGATCGGTCCAATCGGGCATGCAACGCCGCCGGATCGATCAGCAGGCCGATCTCGGCGGTCTGCCCGGCGATCAATCGCCCGATCCACGGGTAGATGCGGCGCATGATCGCCCGCTCCGCCGTCGTGCAGCGTGACGCGCAGTAGCCGACATGGCCGATCTCGTCGGTGAGAATCTCTCGGTAGAGCAACGTGATTCGTTCTGCCACTTCGGGTTCGTCGGCGAACAGTTCGGCGCTGACACGGCGTAGTTCGTCGAACATGATGCAGCCCGCCATCTCTGCGGCTCCGACGAACATGAACGAAAGTCGTTCGGGCAGAAACACCCCGGTCTTGACGAACTGCCGTATCACAAACGGCGGGGGAACGACCTGGAAGGGCAGCCCGAAGACGTCGAGCGCGTAGGCCAGCAGTCTGGTGTGGTAGTGCTCCTCCAGTTCGAGGTAGACGTTCTCCGGCGGCAGACTCTCGTCGCTGTTGCGTCCGTAGGTCTCGCCCAGACCGACGCCGAATCGTTCTGCCTGATTGAGTTTCGCCGTCGCCAGCAGGAACAGCATCCGTCGGTCCAGGCCGGGCTCGGGCCGTCGCTTCCGCAGGTTACGAAGAAAGGTGGGCCGGTCAACGGTTTTCGCTGATCGAATGGGTTTCGCTCCAAGGCGGTCGAAGAACAGTTCGCGATTGGCCAACCGTCTGTTGAGCAAGTCGGCTTCGCCGTCGCGCCTGGCCAGGAAGTCCCGGTATCCCTCAATGCCATTGCTGTTCATCGGATCTCCATTCCTTTGACGATCGTTGATACGTACCGATCCAGCAGTTCGGGATCGTGGGCTCCGGTGGCCAATAATGCGAAAAGGCCGGTGAGGAAAAACGTTCCGAGTTCGGCGGCGTCGACCTCTGGGGGAACCTGCCCGGCAGACTTCGCCTGGGTGATGACATCCACCAGGAACTGCGCCAACGGATGCTCTGTCAGCGCGTCTTCGACGGGACGGGTCGATGAGAAATGCAGACCGAGCATGTCCCGGAAAACGGCTGCGCCCAAACGACGTTCGGCGCTCAGAATGTATTGGACCAGCTGGGATAGCACGGACGCCAGATCGCCTACTCCGCCGGCGAGCTCGCCGACGATCCGGATCTCCTCGTTGCGTTCGACCTCGATGAGGACGTGTTCCTTGGTGGGAAAGTGAAAGTAGAACGTTCCCCGCACCACGCCCGCCGTGGCGGCGATCGCACTGACATCAGCGGCGGCCAGGCCACGCTGAGCGATCTCTGCCAGGGCCGCGTCGAGCAACCGTGCCCGTGTTTCGAGCCGACGGGCCTCCCGGACACCCCCGCCAGACGGGGGAGCTACGGACGGTATGCCGGTTTGGTCCATTTCCGCACCGTACGCCGTCTCGCTGACAGTCGTCAATGACGAGCGTCAGCGAATATGCGCGGTCGCGCTGCAGCGTTGACTTCGTCGGTAACGTTTCGACTGTGGCCCAGACCATCCAGCCCGGCATGTCCGGCTACGAGCGCAGGGCTTGGGATGCCCTGCTGGAGGCGGCTACCGGCACGCAGCGCCCCGGGCTGTTCGAGAATCTGAGTCAGGGCGTCATGGGTCGCGCCCACCAGGTCGCCGGCCACGTCCGCTCCGGCATCGAGCAAGTACCGGGTGCCACTGCCGCCCTCGGAAAGCTGGACCAGCTCACCATGAAGGCGTTGGAAACGCTGCACACACTCCTGGTCGAGCGCGGACTCAATTCGGTCAAGCCCGCCGACGTGTTAGCGACGTTCGCCGACGGGGGCGTCGCGGTCGGGTCCTATGGCGAAGTCCGCCGGCTCGACCTGCAACACTGCGACCGCTCGGTGCCGCGCCGCAAGGAGCGCTATATCGCGTTGGCGGTGGCCGAGGGCGCGGCGTCGTCGCTGGCGGTCACGGGTGCGGCGGTGTCGAGCACGGTCAGCGGCGGCACCACACTGACGGTCGCAGCTTCGGCGGTGGTCGCCGACGTCACCGCGGTCATGGTCGGGATGGGCCGCATCGTGGCCTTGGTTGCGGCGCATTATGGTTACGACGTCCGCGAACCGGACGAGCAGGCGTTCGCCTCCGGGGTGATCGCCTACTGCGCCGCCGGGAACTCCGCGGAGAAGGCCGCGGCGCTGGCGTCGCTCTCGCGCTTGACCCAGCAGATGATGCGTCAGGCATCGTGGCACCGGCTTCAGCCGCAGCAGGCGGACAACGTGATCCGCCAAGTCTCCCTGGCACTGGGATTCCGGCTCGCGAAACGCAAACTGGCACAGGCGGTTCCCATCCTGGGTGCGGTGGTCAACGGTGGCCTCAACGCCCGCATCGCGCATCAGACATTCGAGAGGGCCCAACAGGCCTACCGGCTGCGGTTCCTCACCGAGAAGCACGGCCTGGATGCTGCTCAGTGGGCGCCGGTCGTGGTCTCCGGCGACGTCATCGACATCCCGCTGATCGACGAGGTCATTGACGCGGAACTGGTTTCGGAAGCGGACATCGACGACGCCGAATAGTCAGCGCAAGGTCTCCGGGCACAGTTCGTGCTGGGCGATGTTGATCACCGGGCGCAGGTTGACGGTCAGATCGTCGACCATCGAGGGGCCGCCGAACGACGGCCGGCGCACGAAACTGTCGGCGACCTGCTCGGGGCTCTCGCCGTTGCGCAGCTGGCTGCAGAACCGGTGCCCGGCAGACAGTCGGGCGTTGGGCGGTCCGGAGCGGAAGACGCCCTGAGAATCCAGGGCGGCGATGTAGCTGGCGTCGTCGGCGTGGGCGGTCGCGCTGCCGAGGAGTGTCAGGGCGGCGACGCTGAGGGAGGCGCCGGTGCGCAGAATCCAACTCATACCGGCGATGGTACGTCGAAACGACGTTGACTCTGCGGCTACCCGGCAGAAGTGCGAGAGCACTGCCTGGTAGCCGCAGAGTCGAGGGTGAAGCGTCAGATCAGGCCGAGCGCGGTCATCGCGTCGGCGACCTGGATGAAGCCGGCGACGTTGGCGCCGACCACGTAGTTGCCGGGGGCGCCGTACTCGTCGGCGGTGACCAGGCAGCGGTGGTGGATGCTCTGCATGATCGCCGCCAGCCGCTGCTCGGTGTACTCGAAGCTCCACGAGTCACGCGAGGCGTTCTGCTGCATCTCCAGGGCGCTGGTGGCCACCCCACCGGCGTTGGCGGCCTTACCCGGGGCCACCGTCACACCGGCGTCGGTGAACAGCTTGACCGCTTCCGGGGTGCACGGCATGTTGGCACCCTCGGCGACGATCTTGCAGCCGTTCTTGGCCAGCGTCGCGGCGTGGTCGCCGTCCAGCTCGTTCTGGGTGGCTGAGGGAATTGCGATCTGGCAGGGCACATCCCAGATGGATCCGCCGTTGACGAACTGCGTCGCGCCGCCGCGGGCGTTGGCGTAGGCCTCGATGCGCTCGCGCTTGACCTCTTTGATCTCCTTGAGCAGCTCCAGGTCGATGCCCTTCTCGTCGACGATGTAGCCCGACGAGTCCGAGCAGGCCACCACGGTGCCGCCCAGCTGGTGGATCTTCTCGATCGCGTAGATAGCGACATTGCCCGAACCCGAGACCACGGCCCGTTTGCCCTCGAACGAGTCCTTGGCGGTCTTGAGGATCTCGTCGGCGAAATACACCGCGCCGTAACCGGTCGCCTCGGTGCGCACCTGCGAACCGCCCCAGCTCAGGCCCTTGCCGGTCAGCACACCCGACTCGTAGCGGTTGGTGATCCGCTTGTACTGGCCGAACAGGTAGCCGATCTCACGCCCGCCGACGCCGATGTCACCGGCCGGGACGTCGGTGTACTCGCCCAGGTGGCGGTAGAGCTCGGTCATGAACGACTGGCAGAACCGCATGATCTCGTTGTCGCTGCGGCCCTTGGGGTCGAAGTCCGACCCGCCCTTGCCGCCGCCGATCGGCAGGCCGGTCAGGGAGTTCTTGAAGATCTGCTCGAAGCCCAGGAACTTGATGATCCCCAGGTACACCGACGGGTGGAACCGCAGCCCGCCCTTGTACGGGCCCAGCGCCGAGTTGAACTCCACCCGGAAACCCCGGTTGATCTGCACATTGCCGTCATCGTCGAGCCACGGCACCCGGAAGATGATCTGACGCTCGGGCTCGCACATCCGGTTGATGACGGCGCTGTCGACATACTGGGGGTGCTTGGCCACCACCGGGCCGAGGCTGCTGAGAACCTCGAAGACGGCCTGGTGAAACTCTGCCTCACCAGGGTTGCGGCGCAGTACCTCGTCGTAGATGTCGTGCAGCTTCGGGTTCAGTTCGCTCATGTGTTGTGATCTCTTCCTCGCGTGTCGCTGTCAGCGGGCACAGGCTAGCCGCCTTAATCGCTAACGCCGAATCGGTGTGGTTACAACGCTGTTAAATCATTACCGGTTAGGACCCACCGGTTAGCCTTGATTGGCGAACAAAGGCGGAACGGTCCATGGGTGATGTCGCGGCGGGTTCGGGGGTGCCACAGTGACTGACGTGGAGTTATCCACCGCCGACCTGGCAGCCATGGACGTCTTCTCCGGCTGCACCACCAGCGATCTGGTGCCGCTGGCCGCCGTTCTGACGCCTTTGCAGGCTCCCGCCGGCATCGAACTGATGCGCCAGGGCGAGCAGGCGGTGTCCTTCCTGCTCATCTCCTCGGGATCGGCCCAGATCACCCACGTCGGCGACGACGACGCCGTGATCATCAGCCAGGTCACCGACGGCATGGTCGTCGGAGAGATCGCCCTGCTGCGCAACGGCCGACGCACCGCCACCGTCACCACCTCCTCGCCACTGTCCGGCTGGGTCGGCGACCATCACGCCTTCGACCAGATGATCCAGATCCCGGAGGTGATGGATCGGCTGGTGCGCATCGCGCGCCAGCGCCTGGCCGCCTACATCACCGCCGTACCGATCAAGGCCCGCGACGGCACCGAGCTGCTGCTGCGGCCGGTGTTGCCCGGCGACAGCGCGCGCACCCTGCAGGGCCACGTCGAGTTCTCCGGCGAGACGCTCTACCGGCGCTTCATGACCGCCCGCATGCCCAGTCCGGCCCTGATGCACTACCTGTTCGAGGTCGACTACGTCGACCACTTCGTCTGGGTGGTCACCGAACCGGACGGTTCGTTCGTCGCCGACGCACGATTCGTCCGTGACACCGAGAACCCGACCGTCGCCGAGATCGCGTTCCTCGTCGGCGACAGCTACCAGGGCAAGGGCATCGGAACCTTCCTGCTCGGGGCGGTGGCGGTGATCGCGCGACTGGAGGGCATCGAGAAGTTCACCGCGCGGGTGTTGGGCGACAACCTTCCGATGCGCGCCATCCTCGATCACCTGGGTGCGTATTGGGAGCGCGACGACCCGGGCATCGTCACCACCGTGATCGACGTGCCCGGCGACAAGCAGCTGCCGTTCGGTCGCGACGTCGCCGATCAGATCAAAAACGTTGGCCGCCAAGCAATCCAAGCGGTGGGATGACCACTGGCCGGCCATCGGGCCGCATTGGGTAAATTGTCTGCGATGTTGAACTTGCGTGCGGTGCTGGTGATCGGCTGTGTCGGGATGCTCGCCGCCTGCGGTTCCGGGCACGACGCGACCGCCGATATCGCCAAGGTGGCCGACGTCAAGTCCTCCTTCGGCGACGACTTCAAGGTCAAGGACATCGCGCCCACCGGGATCGACCCCAAGCTGCTGGCGGGCACCGCACTGCCAGCCGGCCTGACCTTCGACCCGCCGGACTGCTCGAAGTTCGCGATCAGCCAGCAGTTGCCGCCGGGCATGCAGGGCAACATGGCGGCCGTGGCCGCCGAGGGCGTCGGCAACCGCTTCATCACCATCGCGCTGGAGACCTCCGAGCCGGTGCCGGTCAGCGAGCCGGGACGCACCTGTCGCCGGATCGGATTCGCCGGGGGCCAGATGCGCGGCCTGATCGAATCGGTGGAGGTGCCGCGCATCAACGGGGTGCAGACCATGGGGGTGCACCGCGTCGTTCAGACCACGAACGGCGGCAAGACCCAGTTCGGCGAGATCTACAACTACGCGGCCTATTTCGGTTCGTACCAGGTGCTGGTCACCGCCAACCCGCTGGTGGTGCCGAACAAGCCCGTCGTCCCGGTGGACACTCAGCGGGCCCGGGACCTGCTGGTGGCCGCGGTCAACGCCGTACGCGGCTAACCGCCGTACGGGGCTACCGCACACCGCGCGGCCGGAACTGGATGCTGATCCGCGGCCCGGTGGGGGTGACCGTCTTCGGGATCGCGTGCTCCCAGGTCCGTTGGCAGGAGCCGCCCATCACCACCAGGTCGCCGTGCCGCTGGGGGAGTCGCAGTGCCGGACCGCCCCCGCGTGGCCGCAGGGCGAAGGTGCGGGTGGCGCCGACGCTGACGATCGCGATGATGGTGTCCTGTCTGGCGCCCCGGCCCAGGGTGTCGCCGTGCCAGGCCACACTGTCGGCGCCGTCGCGGTACAGACACAGCCCGACCGTGGTGAACGGCTCGCCGAGTTCCCCGGCGTAGATGTCGTTGAGCCGCCGGCGCAGTTTGGCGACCACCGGGTGCGGCGCCGCATCGACGGCCAGGTCGTGGAAGCTCACCAGCCGGGGCACATCGAGCACCCGGTCATACATCCGGCGGCGCTCCGCGCGCCACGGGACGGCGGCCTGGAGTTCGTTGACCAGTTCGGTGCCGTCGGACAGCCAGCCCGGCCGGACGTCGAGCCAGGCGCCCTCGCTGAGCTGTCGCCGGTCGCTCAATGCGAACAGTGACTCCTGCACCGGTATCGCCACAGCAGCCAGCGTATCGCACACCAGTTCGATTACCGGTGATCTAGGACCAGCTGGGCAACCAGATCTCCATGTTCCAGGTCGCCGGCGAGATGGACAGCCCGGTCAGCACCGGGTACAGCCAGGCGAAGTTCGTCAGTACCGCCGCCACGTAGCAGCTCACCGCGATCAGCCCTAGCGTCCAGCGCTCCTCGGTGCGGGCGCGTCCCTCCTGGACGATGTCGCTGCAGATCAACGCGACCAGGATCGCCAGGAACGGCGCCATCGGGACCGCGTAGAAGAAGTACATCTGCCGGTCGATGTCGGCGAACCACGGCAGCCACCCGGCGCAGTAGCCGACCAGCGCCGCGGCGTAACGCCAGTCATGGCGCACCAGGCAGCGCCACAGCGCGTAGCCCAGCACCGGCACCGCCAGCCACCACAGGGCCGGCGTGCCCACCAGCATCACCGCTTTGATGCAGGACTGCGGGCCGCAGCCGGGGACGTCGTGCTGGTCGATCGCGTACAGCACCGGGCGCAGCGACATCGGCCAGGCCCACGGCTTGGACTCCCACGGATGGTGGTTGCCGGCGGCGTTGGTCAGCCCGGAGTGGAAGCGATACGCCTGGTAGGTGTAATGCCACAGCGACCGCAGCGCGTCGGGCACCGGGAATCGGCTCGTCAGCCCGATCGACTGGCCTTCCTCATGGCGGTCCACGCCGGTCTCGGAGGCGAACCACATCGCATACGACGCGAGATACACCCCGACCGGAATGAGCGCGAAGACGTAGGCGGCGGGGCCGACGTCGCGGCGCAGCGTACCCAGCCACGGCCGTCGCACCCGGTACTGCCGGCGCGCGGCCACGTCGAACGCCAACGACATCGCGCCGAAGAACACCACGAAGTACAGCCCCGACCATTTGGTGGCGCAGGCCAGTCCGAGCAGCACCCCGGCAGCGAAGCGCCACCAGCGCACCCCCAGCCGCGGGCCCCACGGCGTCACGCCGCAGCGCCCCTCGATCAGCGCGGTGTGCATCCGCATCCGTACCTGGTCGCGGTCGACGATCAGCGCCCCGAACGCCGCCACCACGAAGAACGTCAGGAACCCGTCCAGCAGGGCGGTGCGCGCCGCCACGAAGCTGACCCCGTCGCCCACCAGCAGCAGCCCGGCGATCCCGCCGGCTAGCGTCGAGCGGGTCATGCGCCGCACGATGCGCACCAGCAGGGCTATCGCGAGCACCCCGAGCAGCGCGCTGGTGAATCGCCAGCCCAGCCCGTTGTAGCCGAAGATCGCCTCCCCGATCGCGATCAGCTGCTTGCCCACCGGCGGGTGCACCACCAGGCCGTAGCCGGGGTTGTCCTCGACGCCGTGGTTGTGCAGCATCTGCCAGGCCTGCGGCGCGTAGTGCTTCTCGTCGAAGATCGGGGTGCCGGCGTCAGTCGGGGCGTAGAGGTTGGTGAATCGGGTGACGGCGGCCAGCAGGGTGACCGATGCCGTCACTCCCCAGCCGCGGGCGCGGTCGGTGGGCCCGAAGTCGGCCACCGGCACCAGCAGCCCCGGGCTGATCATCGGCGCGGTGCGCTCCGGGACGGCCGCGGGTGCGGCTGCGGTCGGGGCGCTCACGCAGACGATCGTAGGCTGTGCGCCATGTCCGATGGTCGATTGCTGTTGGGAGCGACCCCGCTGGGCCGGCCCGACGACGCCTCGCCGCGGCTGGTCGCCGCGCTGGGCACCGCCGACGTGGTGGCCGCCGAGGACACCCGGCGGGTGCGCACCCTGGCCAAGGCTCTCGGGGTGCAGATCGGCGGGCGGGTGGTCAGCCTGTTCGACGCCAACGAGGCGGCGCGGGTGCCGACGCTGCTGGCCGAGATCGAGGCCGGGGCCACCGTACTGGTGGTCAGCGACGCGGGGATGCCGCTGATCAGCGACCCGGGATACCGCCTGGTGGTCGCCTGCGCCGAGGCCGGACTGCCGGTCAGCTGTCTGCCCGGCCCCTCGGCGGTGACGACGGCGCTGGCGGTGTCCGGGCTGGCCTCGGAGCGGTTCTGCTTCGAGGGTTTTGCACCGCGTCGGCAGGCGGCACGCCGCGCGTGGCTGGCATCGCTGGCCGACGAACGGCGCACAGCCGTCTTCTTCGAGTCACCCCGGCGGCTGGCCGAGTGCCTGCGTGACGCGGTCGACGAGCTCGGCGGCGACCGGCGCGTCGTGGTCTGCCGGGAGCTGACGAAGACTCACGAGGAGGTGTTGCGCGGCACGCTGGCCGAGCTGGCCGAGTGGGCGGCCGGCGGCGTGCTGGGGGAGATCACCGTGGTGCTGGCCGGGGCGACGCCGCGCGCCGACCTGCCGACGTTGGTGGCCGAGGTCCACCGGCTGGCGGGTGAGGGGGTGCGGGTCAAAGATGCTTGTGCGCAAGTGATTTCCACGGTCCCGGGAACGGTGTCGCGCCGTGAGCTCTACGACGCGGTGCTGCGCTCGCGGGAGTGATCGTTCACCCGAAGGGGCAGCCCCGACTCTCCGGGACCGCGAACGTGTCGAGGCCATAGCTGCCGTAGAAGCCGGCGAGCCAGGTGTTCTGGCGCTGCAGTCGCTTCGCCGCCCGCTCGTAGCGGGCCTGGGCGCGAGCCGAGCCGTCGAGTCGTTCGCGCAGCGTGTCCAGACGCACCCGGTTGTAGTGCATCGGTTCGAGCAGCAGCCGGTCCGGCAGCAGTAGCCAGGCCAACTGCAGCAGGCGTGAGTAGGCCGCGAATTCCCAGTCGTGGCGGCGCTTGAGGTCGAATCCGATCAGCGCCAGGACATCGGGGTGCATGGTCTTGGCCGAGCAGACCTGAACAACGTGCCCGATCAGCGGCCGCACCAGCAGCCACGGCGGGGTGAGTACGGGGCGAAGCCACCCCGGCAGCAGCAGGGTCGGCAGCGGCAGCCGGGTCAGCGTGGCGAACTGGCCGCGCAGAAACCCGTTGGCGGCCAATCCGGTTGCCACCGTTTCGTCGTAGTAGGCGTCGAACTCGGCGTAGGTCTCGGGCAGCCTGCCGCGCCGGCTGGGCAGCTCCAGATCGCTGAACAGATGGCGCAGGTATTGGTAGCCCGCTTCGATTTCCTTGGGCCGCAAGGTGGTTCCGCTGCACACCGGATACGACACGATCATCGCGTGCACCGCACTGGCGATGATCCACAGCCACAGGTCAGGGTCCAGGGCGCTGTAGCGGACCCCGTCGTATTCGCCGACTCCGGTGCCGCGCACGCTGCGGTGCTGGTTGATCAGCCACTGGGCGTGCTTCTTGCGCTGCTCGGCGCCGGCGAGGACCGCCTGTCCGCTGAACCCGCTGCGCAGGGCACGGTCGGTGAAGTTGTCGCGGAATCGGCCGGTGCGATCCACCGAGGCCGCGATCGGCAGCATGGCCACCTCGTCGAAGAGGACCCCGCCGAACACTCCGGTCAACACGCTGCCCAGATGCTTGCGGAAATCCGCCATCACCCGGGGCCGCAGCCCGTCGCCGCGCAGCAGGGCGAGGCCGTCGTCGTCAGTTGGGCTGGTAGGGGGATCGTCATGGGACAACAGTTCCGTCACCGCAACCTCCAGGTGTTAGCAAGTTATCGAAACGCTAACATCATCACGTCGGGTTGGGAAGCATCGCTGTGGAAGGATCGCGTCATGCCAGTCGACGAGACCGGCGAGCGCATATTGGACGCCGCCTTGGCGACGATCCTCGATTTCGGTGTGCGGCGCGCCTCCATGGAGGAGATCGCCCGACGGGCCGGGGTGTCGCACATGACCGTCTACCGGCGTTGGCCGACCAAGAAGGAACTGCTGGCGGCCGTGCTGGGCAAGGTGTCCGACGGGATCTTCGCCGCGGTCGACGACGAGGTGGCGGCACTGAACAGCTACGAAGACCGGTTCGTGGCCGGGTTCACCGGCATCTACTGGCGGGTCTGCACCCATCCGATGCTGAGCCGCACGCTGGAAACCGACCCCGAGGCGGTCCTTCCCGCACTGACCACCGGCGCTGGCCCGGCGCTGGAACTCGCGACAAGCTACCTCGCCGAACACATCGTCAACACCGCCCGGCACGGCGGCATCACGATCGACGATCCGCACGGGCTGGCCGAGATCTTCGTGCGCCTGACCCATTCGCTGGTGCTCACCGAGCGCGTCCACGAGCCGCTGCAGAGCCGTGCTGACGCCGAAAGCTATGCGCGCCAACACCTTCTGCCGCTGGCCCTGGCGGCGGTGCGCCCAGCCCGCGTCGACGCCAGGTAGCGCTACGACGCCGTGCTGCGCTCCCGGGACTGATCGGCGGCAACGATCGGCGCGGCCTTGTGCAGGCACTCCTGCCATTCGGCGTCGACGTCGGAGTCCGCGGTGATCCCGCCGCCCACCCCGAGTACAGCGCCGCCGGAAACGTCGAACTCCACGGTGCGGATCGCGACGTTGAGTTCGGTACCGGCCAGCGGTGACGCCAAACCGACCGTGCCGCAGTAGATCCCGCGGTGATGCGGCTCCCACTGCGAAAGCAGCTGGCGGGCACGGTGTTTGGGTGTTCCTGTCACCGAAGCCGGTGGAAACGCCGCATCCAGCAACGCCGCCGCGTCAACGTCAACCGGCACCCGGGCCGACACCGTCGACACCAGATGCCACACGCCGGGCGCCGGGCGCACCGCCAGCAGTTCGGGGACCGTGACGGTGCCGGTGATCGCCACGCGGCCCAGGTCGTTGCGCACCAGGTCCACGATCATGATGTTCTCCGCGACGTCTTTGACCGAGGCACGCAGCGCCGACGGACGGGCATCGGACGGCAGGGTGCCCTTGATCGGGCTCGACGTCACCACCTCACCCCGGCGGCGCAGGAACAGCTCCGGGGAGAGCGAGGCCACCGCACCCCAGTCGCCGGCGACGTAGGCGGCCCGGGCCGGGCTGGTGCGCGCCACCGCGTCGGCGAAGAAATCCAGTGGGTCACCGGTGACGGTGCCGGTGAACCGGGTGCACACGCACGCCTGATAGACCTCACCGGCCCGGATCGCCTCCAGGCAGGCCAGCACCCCGGCGCGGTGCGCCTGCCGGTCCGGGGTCTCCCAGTAGATGCGACAGCCGTGCACCGGTCCCGGCGTCGTCAGCGCCTCGGCCAGCCAGCCCGGCATGGGCGCGCCGGACAGGCTCTCGAACCACCACTGGCCCCCGTCATCCTGGCGCAGCACGCAGTCGGTCCAGCCGCCGGCGGCCTCGGGAACCCGGGCATCGCGGCCGTCGGCGCCGGCGTCGGGGTAGGACAGGTAGCCGATCCAGCCGCCGCCCACCGCATCCGACCGCGAACCGGGCGTTACGTCGAACACGGCAGCCGGGTCGGCGGGCTCGACGGCCACGCTGGGGGCGATCACCGCCCGGGACCCGAACCACTCGCCGGTCAGCGCGGCCGGTGGTGGCAACCCGCGCCGGGCGGTGGCGTCACCGATCGCGCGCAGCACACCCGGGGCCGTCCCCAGGTCACCGAGCCGCTCGATCCGCATCGCTCTAGCTTGTCAGACATCTCAGCTGCGGGTGATCTCCCGGGCGGCCGTCAGCGCTGCCAGCTTGTCCGGGTTGCGCATCGCGTAGAAATTGATGATCAGGCCATCGGTGATCTCCACAGTGAACACGCCTTCGAGTCGGTCCGCTTCGTAGAGCAGCACCGCCGGGGCGGCGTTGCAGGTCGCCAGCTCCACCCGGGTGTTGGGGGTCTGCAGCCGCAGTAGCCCGATGACCGATCGGGCTACCCTGTCGGCACCGACGATCGGGCGGCGTGCCGCGCTTGCCTTGCCGTCGCTGTCGGCGGTCCACGCCACGTCGGGCGCCAGCATCGACAGCACGGTCGTGATGTCCCCGCCGGCCGCCGCGGTCATGAACTCCGCCGTGATGCGGGCGTTCTCCGCCGGGTCCACCGGGGTGTAACGCGGTCGCCGGGCCTGCACGTGCTCGCGGGCCCGGTGTGCGACCTGTCGTGCCGCAGCAGGTGATTTGCCCACCGCGCCGGCGATCTCGTCGTAATCGAACCCGAACACCTCGCGCAGCACGAACACCGCTCGTTCGTCGGGGCCGAGCGTCTCCAGCACCACCAGCATCGCCATCGACACCGATTCGGCCAGCACGACGTCATCCGACGGGTCCTGCTCGTCCAGCAGCAGTGGCTCGGGCAGCCACGGGCCGACGTACTCCTCGCGGCGCCGGGCACCCGCCCGCAGCGCGTTGAGCGCCTGGCGGGTGACCAGCTGAGCCAGATACGACTTGACGTCCCGCACCTCCGCGACATCGACTTCGGCCCACCGCAGGTAACTGTCCTGCAGCACATCGTCGGATTCGGTTGCCGAGCCCAGGATTTCGTAGACGATGGTGAACAGCAGCGGCCGCAGCTCGGTGAACCGTTCGGCGTGTTCGTCGGTCACACCGCCGCCTCCTGTTCGGTCGAGGCTGCCCGGGTACCGCCCTTCATCCAACGGTACGAGCCGGGCTTGGCGGCCTCGCCGCGGATCCACTTCACGGTGTATTTGCAGATCGACTCCTTGACCACCGCGCCGAGCCGGCCGCCGACGAACGCTCTGGTGGGGGTGTCGTCGCGGCGGGACAACTGAACGGTTCCGGCCTGTCGGCCCACGCTGATGCACTGGGCGGCGAACGCCTGGTCCACGGCGACCGGCGAGGTGCCGGCGATACGTGCCAGCACCGTGTCGGCGGCCTGCGCGCCCAGTGGCAGGGCGGCCTGGCAGCTCATCCGCAACGGCTGCCCCGACGGCGCGACCGCATCCCCGGCGGCGACGATCCACGGGTTGTCGACGCTGGTCAGTGTCGCGTCGGTGAGCAGCCGGCCCAGTTCGTCGGTGGCCAGGCCGCTTCGGGTGGCCAGGTCCGGGACGCCGAAACCGGCGGTCCAGACGGTCACGGCGCTGGGCAGCACGGTGCCGTCGAACAACACCACCTCGTCGGCGCGCACCGCGGCGGCGCCGACGTTCTCGCGCACCGTCACGCCCAGTTTGCGCAGCGCCTTGGCCACCGAGCGGCGGCCCGCCGCGTGCAGCGACGGCCCGAGGCTTCCGCCGCAGACCAGGGTGACCGCCCGGCCGTGGCCGGCCAGCTCGGAGGCCGCCTCGATTCCGGTCAGGCCGCCGCCGACCACGGTCACCGGGGCATCCGGCCGCAATTCGCCGAGCCGCGTCAGCAGCCGCTGTGCCTGCTCCAATTCGCTGATGGAATAGGAGAATTCGGCGGCGCCGGGAATCTCCGGTGTGATCGCCCCGGTGCTGCCCACGGCGTAGATCAGGTAGTCGTAGTCGAGCGTGGCGCCCGAGGTCAGCTGGACGCACCGGTCGGCGGCATCGATCGCCTCGGCGGAGTCGACGACCAGTCGGACGCCGTCGCCGAGCAGGTCGTCGTAGGCGATGTCGGCCCGGTAGCTGCCGGTCACATGCTGGTGCAGCCGGATCCGCTCGACGAACGCCGGACGAGGGTTGAGCAGCGTGACGTCGACGCCCGGGTGCCGGCGCAGCCGGTTGGCGGCCATGGTGCCGGCGTAGCCTCCGCCGACGATGAGGACGTGGGTGCGGGTCATGAGTTGCTCCTGTCTCCGAAGGTGGTTATGCCCTCAAGACACCGCAGCCCCTGCAGATGTGACAGCTTGTGACCGGAGTCACTGGTAGCGCGGGAAAACCCCGGACGGCGCCGGCAGCGTCAGCCCCGGCGTCAGGCGCTGCGACACCGCGGTGAACATCCGCTGGTCGCTCGGCTGGCCCAGCAGGTCCAGCAGCTTGCCCGCCGATTCGGGCATCACCGGCTGAACCAGCAGCGCTGCGATCCGCACCGCCTCAAGGGTGGTGTAGAGCACCGTGCCGAAGCGGGCCTGATCGGCTGCCGACTCGCTCTTGGCCAGCTTCCATGGTTCGTTGGCCGAGAAGTACCGGTTGGCCGCGCCCAGCATCTGCCAGATCGCCTCCAGGCCCAGGTGCATGGACTGCGTGCCGAACGCTGCCCGCATCTTCTCCAGCAGCGCGTCGGCCAGTGCCAGCAGTTCCTCGCCATCAGCGGCCTGGGCGGTCGGCTCGGGCACCACGCCGTCGAGGTTCTTGGCCACCATCGACAGCGACCGCTGCGCCAGGTTTCCCAGTTCGTTGGCCAGGTCGGCGTTGATGCGGCCCACCATCGCGTCGTCGGAGATGCTGCCGTCCTGACCGAACGAGATCTCGCGCAGCAGGAAATAGCGCACCTGATCCACGCCGTACTTGTCGACGAACTCCACCGGGTCGATGACGTTGCCCACCGACTTGCTCATCTTCTCGCCACTGTTGAGCAGGAAGCCGTGCGCAAAAACCCTGCGCGGCAACTCGATTCCCGCCGACATCAGAAACGCCGGCCAGTACACGGTGTGGAACCGGATGATGTCCTTGCCGATCATGTGCAGATCGGCGGGCCAGTAGCGGCGGAACTGTTCGGAGTCGGTGTCGGGATAGCCGACCCCGGTCAGATAGTTCGTCAGCGCGTCCACCCAGACGTACATGACGTGGTCGGGGTTTCCCGGCACCGGCACACCCCAGTCGAACGAGGTGCGGGAGATCGACAGGTCCCGCAGCCCGCCGGAGACGAAGCTGACCACTTCGTTGCGGCGCACGTCGGGGGCGATGAAGTCCGGGTTCGCTTCGTAGTGCGCCAGCAGCCGCTCGGCATAGGCCGACAGCCGGAAGAAGAAGGTCTGCTCCTCGGTCCAGGTGACCGGCGCCCCGGTCTCGGCCGCCACCCGCGTTCCGTCGTCGTTCAGCCGGGTCTCACCCTCGGTGAAGAACCGCTCGTCGCGCACCGAGTACCAGCCCGAGTAGGCGTCGAGGTAGATGTCCCCGGCGTCGACCATGCGCTGCCAGATCGCCTTGGATGCCTCCAGGTGATCGGCGTCGGTGGTGCGGATGAACCGGTCGAAGGAGATGTTGAGCTTGCGCTGCAGCGCCTCGAACACATCGGAGTTGCGCCGCGCCAGCTCCGCGGTCGGAATGCCCTGGGCGGCCGCGGTTTCGGCCATCTTCAGCCCGTGCTCGTCGGTACCGGTCAGATACCGCACGTCGTATCCGTCGAGCCGGTGGAACCGGGCGATGGCGTCGGTGGCGATGTACTCGTAGGCGTGACCGATGTGCGGGTCACCGTTGGGATAGGTGATCGCGGTGGTGACGTAGAAAGGGTTCATCACCGCTCACCCTATTGTGTGCGGGTGAGCTCGAAACGATCAGCCAAATCTCCGCCGCCCGCCCCGGAGCCGCTGACGCCGCTGGTCGACGCCCACACCCACCTCGACGCCTGCGGTGCCACCGACGCCGCCGGCGGGACGGAGGGGGTGCGCGCGATCATGGACCGGGCGGCCGCCGTCGGCGTCCAGGCGGCGGTGACCATCGCCGACGACCTGGAATCAGCGCGCTGGGTGACCCGGGCCGCCGACGCCGACGACCGGGTCTACGCCGCGGTCGCGCTGCACCCCACCCGCGCCAATGCGCTGGACGAGGCCGCCCGCACCGAGCTCGAAGCGCTGGCCGCCCACCCGCGGGTGGTGGCGATCGGGGAGACCGGGCTGGATCTGTACTGGCCGGGCCGGCTGGCGGGCTGCGCGGACCCGGACACCCAGCGCGAGGCCTTCGCCTGGCACATCGACCTGGCCAAACGCACCGGCAAGCCGTTGATGATCCACAACCGCGACGCCGACGACGCCGTCCTGGATGTTTTGGCGGCCGAAGGCGCCCCCGAGACGGTGATCTTCCACTGCTTCTCGTCGGGCCCCGAGATGGCTCACACCTGCGTCGACGCCGGCTGGATCTTGAGCCTGTCCGGTACGGTTAGCTTCAAAAATGCGCGTGACCTGCGCGAAGCGGTGCCGGCGATCCCCCGTGAGCAGTTGCTGGTGGAGACCGACGCGCCGTTTTTGACCCCGCACCCCTACCGCGGAGCACCCAACGAGCCGTACTGCCTGCCATACACTGTGCACGCACTGGCCGAGCTGCTGGGGGAGTCGGCAGCCGAGCTGGCGCAGGTCACGAGCCGCAACGCCCGGCGGGTGTACGGGTTGTCCTGAGTGTCGAGCAGGTCACATCGGGTTGCCCCACCGCGGGCGGGTCGTTACCGTCTTGTTATCCAATTCGGGGCAAGAGCCCCTTTGTCGTGTCGTGAGGTTTTCTGCCTTGAACACTTTGACCAGGCTGCATCAGGCCCCGTCGCCGATGCTGCGGATGCTGGTCGGCGCCCTGCTGCTCGCGTTGACCTTCGCCGGCGGCTTCGCGGTCGCCAGCGCCAAGACCGTCACCCTCGACGTCGACGGGACCCCGATCACCGTCACCACCATGCGCTCGACGGTGGGCGACGTGGTTGCCGAGAACGGGTTCGGTGTCGGTGAGCGCGACGACGTGACCCCCGCCCGCAACGCCCCGGTGCGCGACTCCGACACGATCGTGGTGCGCCGCAGCCGGCCGCTGCAGCTGTCCCTGGACGGCCGCGAGCCCAAGCAGGTCTGGACGACGGCCCTGTCTGTCGACGAGGCGCTGGCCCAGCTGTCGATGACCGACACCGCTCCGGCGGCGGCATCGCGCGGCAGCCGGGTTCCGCTGGCCGGCATGGCACTGCCGGTGGTCAGCGCCAAGAACGTCTTGATCGACGACGGCGGGGTGGTGCGCACGGTGCGGCTGGCCGCGCCGAACGTCGGAGAGCTGCTTGCCGCCGACGGCACCCCGCTGGAGCAGGCCGACAAGGTCGACCCGCCGGCGTCGGCGCCGGTCACCGAGGGTATGCAGATCCAGGTCACCCGGATCCGGGCCACTCACGTCACCGAGCGGGTGCCGCTGGCGCCGAACGCACGGCGCGTCGAGGACCCGTCGATGAACATCAGCCGGCAGGTCGTCGAGGACCCCGGCACCCCGGGCACCCAGGACGTGACCTACTCGGTGGCCACCGTCAACGGCGCCGAGACCGGTCGGCTGCCGGTGTCCAACGACGTGGTGACCCCGGCACGCGACTCGGTGCTGCGGGTCGGTACCAAGCCGGGAACCGAGGTGCCGCCGTCGGTGTACGGCGCCGCTTGGGACCGCATCGCCGCCTGCGAGTCGCACAACAACTGGGCGATCAACACCGGCAACGGCTTCTACGGTGGCGTGCAGTTCGACTACGGCACCTGGATCGCCAACGGCGGGCTGAAGTACGCCCCGCGAGCCGATATGGCCACCCGCGAGGAGCAGATCGCCATCGCCGAGGTTACCCAGGCGCGGCAGGGCTGGGGCGCCTGGCCGGTGTGCAGCGGGAGACGCTGACCATCGGGCTACTCGGGGCCGGTGACATCAGAGCGCTGGCCGCAGAGCTCGACCTCCGTCCCCGGAAATCACTGGGACAGAACTTCGTTCACGACGCCAACACGGTGCGCCGGATCGTAGCGGGCGCCGGCATCACCGCGTCCGACCACGTCCTGGAAGTCGGCCCGGGCCTGGGTTCGCTGACCCTGGCACTGCTGGAAGCGGGTCCCACGGTCATCGCGGTCGAGAAGGATTCGGTGCTGGCGCAGCGTCTTCCGGCAACCGTCGCCGAGCACGCCCAGGGTGACGCCGCTCGGCTGACGGTGCTCGACCGCGACGTACTGACCCTGCAGCGCTCCGAGTTGGACAGCGAGCCGACGGCCGTGGTCGCGAACCTGCCCTACAACGTCGCGGTCCCGGCGCTGCTGCACCTGCTGTGCGAATTCGGCTCCATCCGCACCGTGACGGTGATGGTGCAGCTGGAGGTGGCCGAGCGGCTGGCCGCCGAGCCCGGTGGCAAGGACTACGGGGTGCCCAGCGTCAAGGCCAGGTTCTTCGGCTCGGTGCGCCGCTGCGGCACGGTGCCGCCGAGTGTGTTCTGGCCGGTGCCGCGGGTGAACTCCGGGCTGGTGCGCATCGACCGCTACGACGAGTCGCCGTGGCCAGTCGACGCCGGGTTCCGGCAGCAGTTGTTCTCGTTGATCGACATCGCGTTCGCGCAGCGCCGCAAGACCATTCGCAACGCGTTCGCCGATTGGGCGGGCTCGGGTGCGCGCTCGGCCGAGCTGCTCACCGCGGCCGGTATCGATCCGTCGTGCCGGGGTGAGACGTTGTCGATCGCGGATTTCGTTCGATTGCTTCAGGTTTCGGGAGATACGGGGTGGTCGAGCGCTCGGGACAGCTCGGCGACGAACTCGGTGCAGGAGTCGTAGCGTCGCGCCGGGTACTTGGCCATCGCGCGTTCCACCACCAGGTCGACGCCGCGCGTCGCCGCACCGAATGTGCCCGGCAGCGCCGGCGGCAGATGCCGTAGGTGAGCATCCACCAGCTCGGCCGCGTCGTCGGCCACGAACGGCGGTGATCCGGTGAACAATTCCACGGCGGTGCACGCCAGCGCGTACTCGTCGGTGGCCGCCGACGGGGCCTTGCCGAGCAGGATCTCCGGTGCCGTGTAGGGCAGGGACACCTCGGGGTTGGGCTGGCACCGGTTCACGTCATCGACGACGGCGTGGGCACTGCCGAAGTCGGTCAGCACCGCCCCGGAGCGCGGGAAGTTGTGCGGCAGCAGGATGTTGGTGGGTTTGACGTCGCCGTGCACGATGCCGCGGTGGTGCGCGTAGTCCAGGGCGGCGGCGACCTGGGCGAGGGCGGCAAGCCGGTCTCCGGTGGCCCGCAACCGAGTCAGCGGGCCACCGCCGAGAAACTGCATAGCCAGCCAGAACGGTCCGTGCCGGTACATCCGGACGATGCCGGGGTGGTTGAGCTCGGATGCGAACTCGAACTCACGGTCCAGCCGGGTCCTCCACAGCGCGGTGCGGTGCGATTCGGCGAGGACTTTCAGCGCAACCGGCGGGCACTGATCGCCCTCGGGGGATTGGGCCTGGTAGACGACGGCCGACCCGCCGCGCCCGACCTCGCGGATTATCCGGTAGCCCCCGAAACCCGCGCCCATACCCGCCAGGTTATGGCGCGTGCCCCCGCCATGGCCAAATACTGAGAGCAACATGATCGAATAGCAAAAAATCAATGACATTTCGCTGGTGCGGAGTGATAATCAACCGATACTTCAACCTCGGGAGGTCGCCGTGACCACTCTGTCCACTCGCAGCCCGCTGGGTGCGGTGCCGTTGGTAATGGCCGGGATCGTCGCGCTGGGCGTGGTGCCCGCGGTGACACCGGGCCTGGCCGCCACCGCGCAATCCGTCGTAGCGCAGACCACGCTGCTCGACACCGAGTCGTGGATCATGGGCGGCAGCGGCTTACCCATCCCGCCCCCGGCGTACCTGGAGGCCCTCACCGATCGGTTCCTGGACCCCGCGACGCCCAAGTTCGCCGGCCAGCCCACCTTCCCGGTGGACGTCACCAACGGACTGTTCACCCCGGAGGGTCTCTATCCGCTGACCGGTGTGAAGTCCTTGCCGCTGGACACCTCGCTGGACCAGGGTGTGTCGATCCTGCACCAGAAGATCATGGAAGAGACCGCCGCCGGCAATAACCTTGTCGTACTGGGCTATTCGCAGAGCGGCATCATCAATGGCCTGGAGATCAAGCAGCTGCTGAGCCTGCCCGAGGCCGAGCGGCCCACCGCCGACCAGCTGTCCTTCGTGATGCTGGGCAGCCCCAGTAACCCCAACGGCGGCCTGCTGTCCCGTTTCGACCTGCCGAGCATCAACCCGAACCTCCCGGAGTTGACCCTGCCCAGCCTCGGGGTCACGTTCAGCGGCGCCACTCCGGCCGACACACCGTGGGACACCGCGATCTACACCCGGGAGTACGACGGCTTCGCGGACTTCCCGAAGTACTCGCTGAATCTGTTGTCGGACATCAACGCCTTCATGGGCATCATGTACATCCACGGCAAGTACCCGACGCTGACCGACGAGCAGCTGGCGACGGCCATCGCGCTGCCGGTCAGCGACGACTACACCGGCAACACCCAGTACTTTATGATCCCCACCGAGGACCTGCCGCTGCTGATGCCGCTGCGCGGCAACGGATTCGGCAATGCGATCGCCGACCTGCTGCAGCCGGCCCTGAAGGTGATCGTGAACCTCGGCTACGGCGACATCGAGCACGGCTGGGACCAGGGGCCGGCGAACCTGGCCACACCTATCGGGTTGTTCCCGGACGTCAACCCGCAGGATGTGTTCACCGCCCTGGTGAACGGCGCTCAGCAGGGCTGGACCGACTTCATCGCGGACCTGCAGAACCTGTCGTCCGGCAGCGCGGCGGACCTGTTCGGTATCGGCCTGGGTGACGGCGCGGCATTCACCATGCCGAGCCTGACCGACATCATCAACACGCTGACCAGCGCGTCGGCGACCTTGTACAGCACGCTGCTGCCGACCGCCGACATCCTCAACGCGGTGTTCACCACGCTGCCGTCCTACGCCGCGACGATATTCGCCCAGGAACTCGCCTCCGGTGACCTGATCAACGCGTTCGGCCTGCCGCTGGCGGCCGGCACGGGGCTGGTCACCATGGCGGCCGGCTTCGAGCTGGAGGTCATGATGAACGCGTTCAGCTCGATCCAGGCGGACTTCTCCGACCTGTTCAGCTAGTTCTGGGCTGGTTCCCGGGCCGGAGCGAGCAGCTAGTCTCATCGGCGTGACCGCATCCGATGGAAGTGCCGCCACCGAGTGGTCCCCGACCGGGTCGGTCACCGTGCGGGCGCCGGGCAAGCTCAACCTGTACCTGGCCGTCGGTGACCGCCGCGATGACGGCTACCACGAACTGACGACCGTGTTTCACGCGGTGTCGCTGGTCGACGAGGTGACCGTGCGCGACGCCGACGTGCTGTCGCTGCGGGTCACCGGTGAGGGCGCCGACGTGCTGCCCACCGATGAACGCAACCTGGCCTGGCAGGCCGCCGAGCTGTTGGCCGAGCACGTCGGGCGGGCCCCCGACGTGGCGATCACCATCGACAAGTCCATTCCGGTGGCCGGCGGCATGGCCGGGGGCAGCGCCGACGCCGCGGCGGTGCTGGTCGGCATGAACGTGCTCTGGGAACTCGGTGTGCCGCGACGTGATCTGCACACTCTGGCCGCCCGACTGGGTAGCGACGTGCCGTTCAGCCTGCACGGCGGAACCGCGTTGGGTACCGGCCGCGGTGAGGAACTGGCGACGGTGCTCACCCGCGAGACGTTCCACTGGGTGCTGGCGTTCGCCGACGCCGGCCTGTCCACACCGGCGGTCTTCGCCGAACTGGACCGGCTGCGCGACACCGGCCGCACCATGCCCGAGTTGGGCGAACCCGAGCCGGTGCTGGCGGCGCTGGCCGCCGGCGATCCGCAACGCCTTGCCGGGCTGCTCGGCAATGACCTGCAGGCGGCCGCGGTCAGCCTCAACCCGGCGCTGCGGCGCACGTTGCGTGCCGGGGTGGAGGCCGGTGCGCTGGCCGGGGTGGTGTCCGGGTCGGGGCCGACGTGCGCGTTCCTGTGCGGGTCGGCGGCCTCGGCTGTCGACGTGGCCGTCGAGTTGGCCGCGGCCGGTGCCGGACGGGCGGTGCGGGTGGCCAGTGGCCCGGTCTATGGCGCCCGGGTGGCGCCGCCGTCGGCAACCGGGGTGTGACCGCGACCCCAATCCGCCTGGAAGATTTGCCCGCCGATTAAGAGGAGTTTAAGATACTCCGCGGTGACTAATTGTGGTCAGGACTTTCACGTCAACCAGACGCTCGCCGGTCTCGGTGGGCGCACATTGCCGTATCGAGATGCAACTGCCGCCGTTTTGTGTGCGCGTGCCTCTCGCGAAGTGGTCCCCAGCAGGTGGAACATGAAAACTCAGCCCGTATGGAAAGTACCGGTGCCGGCTAGGAGGCCGTGGTGAGCAGGTTTACCGACAACATGTTCCGCAGTGCCCGAGAGTCCACCAAGGGCATGGTCACCGGTGAGCCGCACGAGCCGGTCCGGCACACCTGGGCGCAGGTCCACGAGCGGGCCCGCCAGATCGCCGGCGGGCTGGCCGCGGCCGGCGTCGGCCCGGGTGACGCGGTCGGCGTGCTGGCCGGAGCACCCGTCGAAATCGCCCCCACCGCCCAGGGTGTGTGGATGCGCGCAGCCAGCCTGACCATGCTGCACCAGCCCACCCCGCGCACCGACCTGGCGGTCTGGGCCGAAGACACCATGACCGTCGTCGACATGATCGACGCCAAAGCCGTCATCATCTCCGATCCGTTCCTGGCCGCGATGCCGGTGCTGCAGGAGAAGGGGCTGAAGGTCCTGACCGTCGCGGACCTGCTGGCTCACGAGCCGATCGACCCGGTGGAGGCCGGCGAGGACGATCTGGCGCTCATGCAGCTGACGTCGGGATCGACCGGCTCGCCCAAGGCCGTGCAGATCACCCACCGCAATATCTACTCCAACGCCGAGGCGATGTTCATCAGCGCCGAGTACGACGTCGAGAAGGACGTCATGGTCAGCTGGCTGCCGTGCTTCCACGACATGGGCATGATCGGGTTCCTGACGGTGCCGATGTACTTCGGCGCCGAGCTGGTCAAGATCACCCCGATGGACTTCCTGCGCGACACCCTGCTGTGGGCCAAGCTGATCGACAAGTACAAGGGCACCATGACCGCCGCCCCGAACTTCGCCTACGCGCTGTTCGCCAAACGGCTGCGCAAGCAGGCCACGCCGGGGCAGTTCGACCTGTCCACGCTGCGGTTCGCGCTCTCAGGCGCCGAGCCGGTCGAGCCGGCCGACGTCGAAGACCTGATCGACGCCGGCAAGCCGTTCGGGCTGAACCCGACCGCCATCCTGCCCGCCTACGGGATGGCCGAGACGGTGCTGGCGGTGTCGTTCTCCAAGTGCAATGCGGGCCTGGTGGTCGACGAGGTCGACGCCGATCTGCTGGCCGCGCTGCGCCAGGCGGTTCCGGCTACCAAGGGCAACACCCGACGACTGGCCTCGCTGGGGCCGCTGCTGGAGGGCATCGAGATCCGGATCGCCGACGAGAACGGAATGGGATTGCCGGCCCGCGGGGTCGGGGTCATCCAACTGCGCGGCGAGCCGGTCACCCCCGGCTACCTGACTATGGCGGGCTTCCTGCCGGCCCAGGACGAGCACGGCTGGTACGACACCGGCGACCTGGGCTACCAGATGGAGGACGGCCACGTCGTGGTGTGCGGCCGGGTCAAGGACGTCATCATCATGGCCGGCCGCAACATCTACCCGACCGACATCGAACGTGCGGCGGGCCGCGTGGAGGGGGTGCGGCCGGGCTGTGCGGTGGCGGTGCGCCTGGACGCCGGGCACTCCCGCGAGACGTTCGCCGTCGCGGTGGAGTCCAACGACTGGAAAGACCCCGCCGAGGTGCGCCGCATCGAGCACCAGGTGGCGCATGAGGTGGTCACCGAGGTCGACCTGCGGCCCCGCAACGTGGTGGTGCTGGGTCCAGGCAGCATCCCGAAGACCCCATCGGGCAAGCTGCGCCGGGCCAACTCGGTCGCCCTGGTCACCTAGCTCGCGCCGGTCAGCTCCAGGCGTGCACGACGTTCTGCGCGGGCTCCAAACCCAATTCGATCAGCAACTCGGCGGCGTCGGCGGCCTGCTCGCAGATCGTCGGCAACTCGTCACGCTCGCGCGCACCGAACGCCTGCAGCACGTATGCCGCCGGATCCTGACGCCCGGGCGGCCGGCCGATTCCTAACCGGACCCGCTGAAAGTCCTTGCTGCCCAACACGGTCGCCAGCGAGCGCAACCCGTTGTGGCCGCCCTCGCCGCCGCCCTGCTTGAGCCGGATCCGGCCGAAGTCCAGGTCGAGGTCGTCGTGAATGACCACCACGCCACCCGGTGGCACCGAGTAGAACTTGGCCAGCGGCCCCACTTGGCGGCCCGACTCGTTCATGTAGCAGCGCGGACGGGCCAGCACCACCGGATGCCCGCTCAGCCGCCCGGTGGCCACGTCGGCACCGGATTTCTTGTGCACCTTGAACGCCGACCCGATCCGCTCGGCGAGCAGGTCGACGACCATGAAGCCCACGTTGTGTCGGGTACGGGCGTAGTTCGGCCCCGGATTGCCCAGGCCGACCACCAGTATCGGCGGTGACTCGGCCACGCCGTGCTCGGTCTACTCGGCCTCGGGGGCCGCGGCCTCGGCGGCCTCCTCGCCGGCTGCCTCGCTCGCCGGCTCGGCCTCGGGCTCCTCTTCGACCCGCGGCTCGACCACGTTGACCAGCAGCAGTTCCGGGTCGGACACCAGCGTCACACCCTTGGGCAGTTCCAGCCCGCCGGCGGTGAACTGGGTGCCGGCTTCGGCGCCCTCGATCGAGAGGGTCAGCTGCTCCGGAATCGACATCGCGTCGGCCTCGATCTCCACCGCGGTCGCGTCCTGGGTGACCAGGGTGCCGGGGAAGGGCTCGCCCTCGACGAGGATGTTGACCTCGACGACGACCTTCTCGCCGCGGCGCACCACGATCAGGTCCGCGTGCTGAATGGTGCGCCGGATCGGGTGGATGTCCAGGGCCTTGGTCAGTGCCAGTTGCTCGGTGCCCTCGATGTCGAGAGTGAGCACCGCGTTGGTGCCGCCGTTCCGCAGCACGGCCGCGTAATCGTGCGCACGCAGCTCCAGGTGTTGCGGGTCGGTGCCGTGGCCGTAGAGGACCGCGGGGACGTTGCCTTCGCGGCGGGACCGACGGGAGGCGCCCTTGCCGGTCTCGGAACGCACCGCGGCGGTGAGCTTGTTCGGGGTGCTGGACTTGGCCATCGGTACTCCTGTGGTCGGTGCGGCGTGCATGGGGCACGGCCAGATCGCGACAACCACCTAGGAGGTCCTCGCCGATAACGGCGGCCGTATCGGGTGGCCGCCCTCGCCGTGACGCCTGGTCAGGCTAGCGCATCGGCACCTCAGAGCGGAAATTGCACCCCGGTGAGCTGGGCGGACAGTTCCCAGCGGCGGCCCGGTGTCGGGCGGTGCCCCGGTGACCTCACGTGTTGCCTACCGGAATCCCGTGATGCATCAAGTCAAGATGCCCGCGAAATCTGATCCATGCATCACGTAAGA